>NZ_DOTK01000037.1:0-197801 GCF_003521185.1 Brevibacillus sp. | reverse complement strand
GTAGAGAAAGTGGCTTCGGGCAAAAAATCATGGCAGGACGTAGCCCAAGATGCAGGCGACGCAGCCGTCTCGATCGGGACAGGATTATACAACGATTACATCGACCCTTTTGTAAAAGACGAGAAGTACAAACAAGATAATTTGCACGGCGGTCTGTGGACCCGCTCGGTCGACGAAAGCTACGCAAAAGGGCAAAACGAGTTCAAGAAAGACATGGTCGTAGCGGAAGCCGTGCTGACGGTGTATAGCGTTGGAATGGGCACAGCAGCATTAAAAGGCGGTAAATTGGTTGCGAAGCTGGACGTGGACGCGCCGCATGGTTCCAAAAAGCCGCACGCTAATAGTGGTTCGGACGGCGGAAAGGGAAGAGGCGGACCCCTGCACGGCTCCGGCAAAAATGACCTGCTGGAAGGCACGCCCCTCAAGGACGGGAAGCTCAAGACGAAGGCCAAGCTATTCGCTAGAGCTCCAACTTGACAAAAATCGTGAGCGTTAATGACAAAAGCGAAAAAACAACCGATAAAAAACCGCCAACCCGACAAGGAACTGGCGTTTTTTTGCGCCCGACTCTCGTAAACTCCTAAAATCTGGAGACAAATTTGCCGTTAACAAGGAGAGAGAAGCCACTTTTTCCAAGTGGAAAAAACAAAGGCAAAAATCAGCAAACAGAGGAAGTGACCCCATGGAGTTCGAATTTCACGTCACACTTGCCGACGTCGCTTTAGACGACAAAGCAGCGTTTATCGGCATCTGCCAAGCGCAGCAAGTAAAACCGCTGATGATTGTCCTCGACAAAGGGAATTACATCCACCAGCCGATGATGACGGGGGTGATCCAGCGTTCGGACTTTCAGGCGGCCAAGAGCGAGATGGACAGGATTGCCGCTGTGTTTCAGGAGGGCGGATTTACGGTTGTCCGTAAAAAAGTAGAGATTTCGCCAAAAGAAACGGCCTATTTTCACGCGCCGATTACAGAGCGATTCAAGCCGTATTTTGAATGGCATGGAAAAGTGGAGATCGAGGATGTCGACGGACTGAAACAACTGTGCAAGCCATCCGCTGGACATATCTCTCGAAACTCGCTCAATCCGAACGGAAAAGTCAGGTTTGTGACGGTTCGGGAGTACGAGAGCGAAGCGCAGTTTTACGAGCGGGTCAAGCAGATTCATATTGCTTTGCAGGAAAAGCAAATCGCGCTTGTAAAAGAACAATTCGAGTTGTGCATTTACGACAGCAGAGAGGAACTGGACAGCGGCTGGATTTCGTAGGGCGCAGGAAAGGAAGGGGATAGCACTATGAACGGGAATGAAAAGCTGCATCTAAACTTGAGCAGCCTGGATGAGGATACCAGGGAACTTGTCGTGTTGGAAGCGTTGCTAAAAAGAATGGCTTTGGTGAACATGCCGTTTGTCTTGAAGGGCAGCTTGCTGACACGGCAGTATTTGGCGAATCCGGACATGCGGGACGTGGATGACATCGATTTTTTGTACGCGGGGAAAATTCGCGATGCAGAGCATGCGCACGAGACGTTTACAAGCGCATTAATCCGGGCGACAGAGATGGATTTGCAAGATGGCATCGTGTTCAGGAGCTTCCGCGAGAACGCCTTTTGGCGAAGGATCGACTATGCGATGGCGGACGATTTTCCGACTGTGAATACCGATATCGCCTACTATTTTGCGGGAGAAAAGCGCGAAGCCAATCGGTATCACGAGCTGTATCTGGACATTTCCTTTCACCTCGACATGCAGCTTGCGCCTGTCTCACTGGAGTACCGGCCTGTGCTAGGCGACAGCTTCTGCGTACCGTACACGGTGCCGCTGTCGATCCAGGTGGCGTGGAAGCTGCATCAGACGATCGTGCGCCCGCGATTTAAAGACCTCTACGATTTGAACTACTTGCTGGCTCATCCAGCGTACGATGAACAGGCGTTGGCGGAGACGTTGCAGGCTTTAGTGGACGAATGCAGGCTTGAGCCATCGATTACGAAGCACGATATGCAAAAAGTATTGGTGCATGATCTAGCAGATCTGTATCCTTTGCTGATCAATGATTACGAGCTGAGAAAGTATGCAGGAGGCAACAACCAGAAGCTGTTCTACATGGAGTTTGCCCAAGAGCTGCGCAAAACGATGAATCTGGCGGGCATCAACAAAGCTGCTTTTGCAAATTTGCCAAGCCCGAGCATGCCCACATAATATGTCAAAAGAACCTTGAGCGGCGTTGTCCGCCAAGGTTCTTTTTTGTCGCTGCTTTCTCGCTCCGTTGTTATACGAGCTTCGCTTTTTTTACGTGCTTTCTCAGCATCAGATGGCCAAAGTAAGCGCCGAGCAGTCCGCCGACCAAAGAGATCGAGCACATGAGCAAGATCATTTTAGGCGTATCGAAATAGTAAAGCATGTTTTCAATAGCCGCCGCCGAGTACGTTTTTTTCAAAATCGCCATGTACGAGTCGCGGAAGAAAATAAGCGGAACGACTCCGCACAAGGAATAGCCGACATAAAAAATTCCGTAAGCGATGGCATTGCGAGCGGAATGGACGGAAACATCTTTTTTCCAGAGGATCAGTTCCCCGATCAGCCCGATGACAGCGAGTGTCAGCATGTAGTTGGCATAGCCGAAACCGACGAAGTACAGACCCGTAATGATCGCGGTGAGAAACAGCGCTCCCGGTTTTCTGATTTTATTGGACATGACCATGTAAAACGGGCCGTTGAGCAAGCCGGTAAGACCGCCGACCAAAAGGGGCGAAATAACCGAGACGGCGGGACAAAAAGTCATGATGATGAGCATGATGACGTTGAAAATAGCCAAGGTAATAAAGTCGCGCATGGTCCATCTATTCGGGACAGCCAGCGTTTGAGCTTGCATGTAGCATCCTTCCTCTTCTTCAAAATGGTGTCCGTCGGCGAGTTGACCAGACGGATGAGACAAGCGAGTTTATTCTCCTCCTTTTCCCAAAATCCCCATCCAACAAAGCATGGTCACAAGGTATGTCGATGTCACGGAAGTATGAAAAAGTACAAGACACTGATAATGATAATTGTTATCAGAGTAAAAAGAAAGCTAAAATTTCTATTTTTTGGGACGTTTTTTCTCAAATATCGCCAATAATCTCCTATTTTTGCCTTTTTTCTCGCCCGCAGTTAAAATTTCTAGTTTGTTTGGCATGGAAAGGGATGGGTGTATCTTCCCGATTGTAAAAAAATGACTGTGAACGACCTAAGGCGAGAACGAGAGAGGAAGCAAGCCCTGATCTGGCGAAAAAGCAGCCAAATGGACATTGTATAAATTTGTAAAAGGTGATAATCGTTATCATGCTTGTTACGTAAGCAATGGACGAATGGCGCACGACATAGCTGACCGTCTGTAAAACCGAATGGAGGAATGACTATGGACATGGTGAAACCGGCTGAGAGATGGCTGCTTGCCGAGCCTGATCAACACGACCAAATCCGCCTTTTTTGCTTCCCTTTTGCCGGGGGAGGAGCATCGATTTACAGGGGATGGGCGCAAGAGCTGCCCGCAGGAGTAGGGGTGTACCCGATTCAGCTTCCTGGCCGAGAAAACAGGCTGATGGAATCCGCCATCCGCGAGATGGATACGCTGGTTGCGGCGATTAGCCAGGCGATTCAGCCTTACCTGGATCGGCCGTTTCTTTTTTTCGGGCATAGCTTGGGCACAAAAATTGCGTTCGAGCTGGCGCGCTCCGTTCGCAGAAACTGGCAGTTGGCGCCAAGCCGTTTGATTGTGTCAGGGGCTCGTGCTCCGCATATCCCGGAGCCGAATCCGCTGTACCATTTGCCGCAGGAACTGTTCGTCGAGGAGCTGCGGCGGTTTGCCGGGACACCGGAGGCGATTTTGCGCAGCAAAGAGCTGATGGAGCTGTTCATGCCGCTGCTGCGCGCAGATTTCACGCTGGACGACACGTATTTGTTCAAAGAGGAGCCGCCGCTCGAATGTCCGATCTCTGCTTTTTGCGGCACACATGACCGAGAGGCGAGCGAGGAGGAAATGGCGGCTTGGGCGCAACATACGGCTGGCGACTTTACGATGAGCATCATCGAAGGCGAGCATTTTTTCCTGACGACGAACAGAGAGGAACTGTTGCGGCAGCTCTCCCCGATTTTGGCGGGGCATCTGAAAATGGCAGGGAACGAAGCAGCAAGTGAGCGGAGATGAGGTCAACCGCCGATAACGCTCGCCCGAAAGTGATCGTGGCGGAGTGGCAAATGGATCGTCATGCCGATCGGACAGCTCTGCAACTTGCAGAAGCGGAGCTGCACATTTGGCTGGCGCACGTCCCTGCCTTTCGCGGGAAGGAACATGCGCTGCGCGAGGCGCTGACCCAAGAAGAAGTCGAGCGGATGGAGCGGTTTTATTTTGCGGCGGATCGGGAGCGATTCGCCGTCGCCCATGCCCTCGTGCGTTCCTTGTGCGGGCGCTATGAAGACATGCCTGTCGAGCGCGTCCAGATTGCGGCGGATCATCGCGGGAAGCCCGAACTGCGCACAGAGCGCAGAGCAGGGAAGCTCGCGTTCAACCTGTCCCATTCCGAAGAGCTGGTTGCGGCTGTCTTTGCGAGAGGGCGCAGCGTGGGGATTGACGTGGAATGGATTCGGGACATACCCGAATGGCCGCAGTTGGCGCAGCAATTCCATCCCGTCGAGCAGAAGCTGCTGCATGTGGCTGCCGCCGGGAAGCAGCAGCAAATGTTTTTCGACTGCTGGGCGCGCAAGGAAGCGTTTGTCAAGGCGACGGGGGAGGGCTTGTCACGCCCCCTCGATTCTTTTTGGATTGCAGAGGATGGCGAGCAGGGGATTTTTCGCGTAAATGGAGAGGGAGCAGCTCGGAATACATGGACGATTTTGGATTTCAGCGCGGCAGCAGGATATTCCGCGGCGATTGCTTTTGATCAGGGAGAACAGCAGATACATCCAGTGTTTTTGCGTGTCTAGCCGCTGAGAAAAAACGTTTGGAAACGAGAAACTTCTATTATACATATCAACTTGCTTGGTTTTTGAAAGTCCTTATTTTTATGTAAGTAAATGTAAAATCATCCCCGAGAAATGAAGGAAACGGGAGAAAGTGGAAGAAAATGCGCCGTTTCCTTCCAAAATGTAGAAAAAATAGACTACATAAGGAATTGACAATGAGAATCAGTATCAATATTTTGGTTGGTAGACAAACCAGCATGACCGACAGCGAATTTGGCAATGACCTGCATCATTCGGCTTGGGGTACGGACATACACCCGCGGCTATCTTGGAGGAGGAACGAATGAGAGCAAGCACCGATTGGTTTGAGCAAGCAGCAGAAACGTATGTACAACGCGGGTTTTGGGAGCCGTTGACTCTGGGGGAGCAACTGCGCCGCTGGGCGGAAAAGTATCAGGACAAAGTGGCGTTGGTCGAGGATGAAGCGAGACTGACTTACCAGGAGCTGGATGCGAAGGCAGATGCGCTTGCCTCTGGCCTGTACCGCATGGGCATCCGCAAAGGCGACAAAGTCGCGGTCCAGCTTCCGAACCGGACTGCTTTTGTCCTGACATGCTTTGCCCTGTTTCGCATCGGGGCAGTGCCGATTCTCGTATTGCCTGCCCACAGGGAGGCGGAACTGGACGGGATTTTTTCGCTCGCTAAGCCCGTTGCCTATATTATTCCCACCACGTTTCTGGGCTTTGACTATACAAAGCTGGCGGAACATTTGGTCAAAAAACACGCGTGCGTGCAGTTCGTTTTGACCGATGGAGAAAGCGGCATCGGCACGAATCTGGCGACGATCAGCGGACCGCCGATGTTGTTCGACGGCCCGGCTTATACAGATACGGCATTGCTGCTGTTGTCGGGCGGTACGACAGGCACGCCAAAACTGATTCCGCGCACACACACCGACTACGCCTACAATGCGCGAGCAATGGCTGCTCGCTGCGAGCTGACGGACGAGAGCGTCTATCTCGCTGTTCTGCCGATCGCGCACAATTTTCCGCTGTGTTGCCCTGGCATTCTCGGCGCGTTTTCGGTCGGCGGCAAGGTTGTGTTGTGTCAAACGACCAGCTGCGATGAAGCTTTTCCGCTGATTGAAAAAGAAAAAGTGACGATTACGGCATTGGTGCCTGCGCTTGTCAACGTCTGGCTGGAAGTTCTGGAATGGGATACGGAGAGCGATTTGTCCAGCCTGAAAGTGTTGCAGGTGGGCGGCTCGATGCTCGATGACAAGGTGGCTGGCCGCATCATGCGGGAGTGGACGTGCAAGCTCCAGCAAGTGTTCGGAATGGCGGAAGGCTTGATTTGCGGCACGTCGCTAGGCGATTCCGACGAAGTCATCATGACGACCCAGGGGCGTCCGATTTCCGAAGCAGACGAGGTACGGATCGTCGATGAGAACGGAGACGATGTGGCACCAGGCGAATACGGAGAGCTGATCGTCCGCGGGCCGTACACGATTCGCGGGTACTACCTGGCACCGGAACAAAATCGCGAAAGCTTCACGGAAGACGGCTTTTACCGCTCGGGAGACAAAGCGCGGTTCACGCCGGAAGGCAATATCCAGGTAGGCGGACGGATTAAGGAAATGATCAACCGCGCGGGCGAAAAAATCATGCCAGCCGAAGTCGAGTCGTACTTGCGTCTGCACCCGGACATCAGGGATGCCGCTCTGATTACACTGCCTGATTCCACGCTGGGGGAGAGAAGTTGCGCATTCGTCATCACGGACAATCTGGAGTTGACGCTGGCGGATATTCACGCCTTTTTCCAGGAGAAGGGCGTTGCGCGCTACAAAATGCCTGACCAGTTGGAATTTGCGCACAGCTGGCCGCTGACCAGTGTGGGGAAGGTCAATAAAAACAAGCTCAAGGAGATGGCTATGGCGAAACAAGTGGAGGCAACTGCGCCGATCAACACTTATCGGGAAGAAACGTTTGCTTTTGCAGGAGATGTTCATTTGGCGGCGGCAGAAATCGTCGAGCGTGGACTTTTTGAAGATTATGTACTCTACGAAAACGGGGATGAGCTGTCGATCGGAATGGGCATCCACGCTCTGGCTACCGTAGATGCGCAGCAGACGAAAATGGTTTGCGGCGGCGAGACGGCAACCTACGAAAACGCAGAGCTCGGCGAGACGATCGAACGAGCCTTCGCCGCTGTGCCGCTGGCCGACTGGCGCGCATACGGCACCGTGAACTTCGGCATGGCCCGTTACTACAACGGACTGCCGCTTGCTACCGAAGACCCGAATCTGCTCAAGCTGTTCATTCCGCAAGCAGAGGTGCGATTCCACAAGGGCGAGGTGCTTTTGCGGACGCTTGCAAAAGAGCACAGCGAGCAACTGGGGCAGCTTTTGCGTGAAGTGTTCGCGGAGTTGGCTGGCAAAGCACCGCAGAGCAGTCTGGCAGAGCGCGCAGGAAAAGAAAAGCTGGCTGTTCCGCAGGCAGATACGCACGGGGCAGAGACGTACATGCAGGGAGTTGCGGAAGCGGTTCGGGAAATTTCCGAGCGCAAATACCACAAGGTCATTTTGTCCAGAAAAATTCCGGTGTCCGAAGAGCTGGACATGGTTGCGAGCTACGTCGCCGGGCGCAGAGTCAACACTCCGGCACGTTCGTTCCTGGTTCGTCTGGAAGGGATGAATGCGGCGGGCTTCAGTCCGGAAACGGTTGTCGAGGTGGACAGCGAAGGCTGGGTCAGCACTTATCCGCTGGCGGGCACGCGTTCCAAAGGGGGCAGCGAAGCGGAGAGCGACAAGCTGAAAGCAGAGCTGCTCAACGATCCGAAAGAAATTGCCGAGCACGCCGTTTCGGTCAAGCTGGCTTTTGAAGAGATGAGGAGCGTCTGCGACGCTTCGACGATCTTGTTGACTGATTTCATGACCGTGGCGAGCAGAGGAACGGTGCAGCATATCGCTTCCAGGCTGAAAGGAAAACTCATGGAAGGCCGCAATTCTTGGCATGCGTTCCGGGCGCTGTTCCCGGCTGTGACGGCGTCAGGGATTCCGAAACGGGAGTCGATCGAAGCGATCGGCAGACTGGAGAGCGTACCGCGCAATTTGTACAGCGGATGCGTCATGACGTATGACGAGAGCGGAGCGATGGACGCGGCGCTCGTGCTGCGGACGATCTACCAAAAAGACGGCCAAGCGTGGCTACATGCCGGGGCTGGCGTAGTCGAAATGTCGCTGCCTGAGCGCGAACTGGAAGAGACGCGCGAGAAGCTGAGCAGTTTTTCCCGTCAGCTCGTCATGGCGAGCCGCGAGCTGGAGGCAGTGAAGCAACAATAGGGGCACTTTTGACAGAAAGGAGGAAACCGTGATGAAGCAAGTGCTTGATGACAGCAATTCCGCGGGAGTGGCGGCTTCTCTGGGCTATGACGCGGTGCGCCGCCAGATTCAATCCATGCTGCCCGGGGCGGTCGAGTTTGCTGACGAACAAAACCTGATTGAGCTTGGACTGAACTCCTTGCAGATGATGAGGATGGTCAACAAATGGCGCAAGGAAGGGGCGAAGGTGACGTTTGCCGAACTGATCGCCTCCCCGCGCCTGGGAGATTGGTGGGCGCTTTTGCAAAAAAGCAGCCAGAGAGCGACGGAGCCAGCGAATGCCAAAGCGAGTCAGGCAAAGCCGCAGACCGCAGAAGCAGGGAAGGCGCCGTTTGCCTTGACAGACGTGCAGTACGCGTACTGGATTGGCCGCCAGGATGATCAGCCGCTTGGCGGAGTGGGCTGCCACGCCTATCTGGAGATCGACGGAACTGGCGTAGAGCATGGGCGGCTTTTGGCAGCGTGGCAAAAAGTGCTGCGCGGCCATCCGATGCTGCGCGCCAGGTTTCTGGCAGATGGGCGGCAAGAGGTGCTGGATGCGCCTTACGAAAAGGCAATCCCTGTCCACGATTTGCGTGCCCTTGCAGAGCACGAGCAAGAACAGGAGCTTATGCGCATTCGCGAGCGGATTTCCCACCGCAAGCTGGCGGTCGAGCTTGGCGAAGTGGCCGGATTGGAGCTGAGCCTGCTCACGGGTGACCGGACTCGTCTGCACTTTGACCTCGATCTGCTCGTCGCTGACGTCCAAAGCTTGCACATCATCCTGCGCGATTTGGCAGCGGCCTACGGGCGCGAGCTTGATCCTGCGGCGCCTGCCGAGTGGAGCTTTGCCCGCTATTTGCAGCAAGAGTCAGAGCGAAGAGCGGCTGATGTGGAACAGGCTGCCCGTTACTGGCACGACAGGCTGCTGACGTTGCCGGGAGCGCCTGGCCTGCCGCTTGCCGTGAAGCCGGAAATGGTCAAGTCGCCTGTTTTCGTGCGAAGAACGCATCGACTGGATGAAACGGACTGGATGCGCCTGCAAAAGCGGGCGCAATCGCACAAAGTCACGCCTGCGATGGTTTTGCTGACAGCCTATGCGGAAGTGCTCGATCGCTGGAGCACGCACTCGGAATTTTTGATCAACATTCCGCTGTTTGATCGCCAAGCCAGTGAGCCGGGGATTGAGGAAGTCGTCGCTGACTTCACCAATTTGCTGCTGCTTGCGGTCGACATGAAGCAGCCGGAGTCGTTTTTGCAGCGGGTGCATGCCATCCAGTCGCGCTTCCACGAGGATGTGGCCCACGCAGCTTATTCAGGTGTGCAGTTGCAGCGTGAGCTTGCCCGCGTTCGCCAGGGAGAGCGCGATTTCGCTCCGGTAGTGTTCGCGTGCAATTTGGGGACGCCGCTGATCAACGAGGAATGCCGCGATACGTTGGGCGAGCTTTCCTACATGATCTCGCAGACGCCGCAAGTATGGCTCGATTTCCAGTCGTACGAAATGAACGGGGGATTGCTGCTGGCGTGGGACGCGGTCGAAGAGTTGTTCCCTGCTGGCATGATCGACCAGATGTTTGCCGCTTTTGGCAAGCTGATGGATTGGCTGGTTGCCCCGGAAAACGACTGGCAGGCAGCGCCGCAATGTTTGCCTGATCTCGCCAAGCAGAGACAGGAGCCAGCGGACGAGCACGCTGCGCCGTTTGCGCCGCAATGTTTGCACGAAGCCTTTTTCCGCAATGCGAGACAACACCCGCAAAGCACGGCGCTTATTGACGGGAACGGCGCAACGCCCCTGACGTATGGCGAACTGGCAAAAAGAGCCTTGCAGGTCGCGGCTTTTCTGAGCGGGCAGGGCATTGCGAACGGCGAGCCAGTGGCGGTCAGTTTGCCGCGCGGGTTTGAGCAAATCGTGGCCGTGCTCGGCATTATGGCGGCTGGCGCATGCTACGTTCCGGTAGGGATCGGGCAGCCAGCGAGCAGACGCGAGCGGATTTTTGCCAAAGCAGGCATTCGCTTCGCCCTGACCGATGCCGAACACGCTGCCAAGCTGGAGTGGCCGACCGGGGCGCAAGTCTTGACGGTGGCGGATGCGCAAAAAGCCGAAGCGCTGGCTGAGCCTGTAACGGCAGCGGTCGACAGTCTGGCGTACATCATCTTCACGTCCGGTTCCACAGGCGAGCCAAAGGGAGTGGAGATCAGTCACGCCGGGGCGTGGAATACGATTTGCGAGATTAACAGGCGCTATCAGGTCACGTCTTCTGACCGTGTACTGGCCGTGTCTTCGCTCGATTTCGATTTGTCTGTTTACGACGTGTTCGGACTTTTGGCGGCAGGCGGTTCCATCGTCTTGATCGACGAGGAATCCAGACGGGATGCGAGCAAGTGGGCGCAGCTTGTCCAAGAGCACCAGATTACGCTCTGGAACTCGGTGCCTGTGCTACTCGATATGCTGCTGATTGCAGCGAAAAGTGCGGGACATGGGCCGTTGCCGATTCGACTGGCGATGCTGTCAGGCGATTGGATCGGACTAGATTTGCCAGAGCGATTGAAAGAAGCAGCCCCAGCGAGCGAACTGGTGGCGATGGGCGGTGCGACAGAAGCGTCGATCTGGTCGAATGCGCACGACGTCAAGCTGCCGCTCCCTGCTCAGTGGACTTCGATTCCGTATGGACGTCCATTGGCGCGCCAGTCTTATCGCGTGGTGGACACAAAAGGCCGGGATTGCCCGGACTGGGTGGCTGGCGAGTTGTGGATTGGCGGAGCGGGCGTGGCGCTCGGCTATCGCGGCGATGCCGAGCTGACAGCAGAGCGCTTCGTAAATGGGCAGGGCGGCCGCTGGTACCGCACAGGCGACTTGGGACGGTACTGGCCGGACGGAACGATTGAGTTTCTCGGACGCAAAGACTTCCAGGTGAAAATCAGGGGTCACCGGATCGAGTTGGGCGAAATCGAGACAGCGTTGAAGCAGCATCCGGGCGTGCGGGATGCGGTCGTTTCCGCTGTAGGCGATCCGCGTGGCAATCGTCATCTGGTAGGCTATCTCGTTGCCGATCGGGCAGCCGATGCCGGGCTGTTTGAGCGGATGGAAGCGGAGCCAGCCTTCCAGGAAGCGGTGTGGACGAGTCTGCTCGACTCGGCAAAAGATCAGGCCGAGCAGTGGCAAGGCGATCCGGACATCCAGACCCCGGAAGCTTTCGCAGCTTTTTGGGCGTATCTGGAACAACTGGCTGTCCGGTATATGTGCAAAGCATTGAAGCAAGCAGGCGCAAAGCTTGCTCCTGGCAGCAGCTTTACCCTCGATGAACTGATGCAGCAATGCGGCATTTTGGAACGGTATCGCGCCCTTGTCCAGCAATGGCTGAACTCGCTTGCGGAAGAGGGACTTGTCCAAAAAGGCGAAGCGGATACATACGTCATGGTCGGCGAGATTCGCGCCGAATGGTTCGAGCCGCCTGTGGCGAGTGAAGCGCCGGCTGGATGGGAGGCGTATGCCGAAGCACTGCTTCTGTATTTGCAAAAGCTGGACGGCGCCCATGCCGGACTGTTGACCGGAGCGGTGGACCCGCTGACCCATTTCTTCACCACGGAGCCAGGTCTTGCTCCGCGAGAGCTGTTGCAGACGCTTCCTTTTGCCCAAGAAAGAGATCGCCTGGCGCAGCTGATGCTGAAACAGTTGGCTGCGCCGTTTGCCGAAAGCGGAAAGCCGCTGCGCATCTTGGAGATCGGGGCGAGAAGCGCGGATTTGACCGAGGCTTTCCTGGCGGTCCTGCCTGAAGAGGTAGTCGCGTATACGTGCACAGACCAGTCGACCTTCTTCATGCAGGAGGCGAAGAGCAGATTCGGCAAGCTGCCTCATGTGCAATGCCAGTTGCTCGACATGGAAAAAGACCCGCTTGTTCAAGGGTACGAGGCCCATCAATACGATGTCATCATCGCTGCCGATTCGTTGCATCGGGCGCGGGATATCGGAGTGGCGCTCAGCCACGCGCAGTCGCTTTTGGTACCGGGCGGCGTGCTGCTCATGCTGGAGCTGACGCGCGACAGCCGTTTGCAGCAGGTCAGTACGGCATTTTTGGAGGACGGCTTCACCGGGTTGCAAGACGAGCGTCGCCATGACCAGAAGCCGCTTTTGGCACAAGCTGCGTGGCAGCGCGTGTTGAAGCAGTCGTTTGCACAAGTAGCGGCGTTTCCGAACGAGCGCGACGCGGCGAATGTGTTTGGACAGCACGTAATAGTGGCGCAAGCCCCCGAGCATGGGCAGCGCTTCAATCCGCTGCGGCTGGCTGACTTCCTGAAGCACAAACTGCCTGATTACATGGTGCCGACCGCGTTCCTCCTGCTGGATGCGTTGCCGCTGTCGGCAAACGGAAAAGTGGATCGCCAGGCATTGCCTGCGCCGGACAGTCTGACGCGGACGAAAGCGGAGAAAGCGTTCGCCGCACCGCAAACGCCGCTGGAAACAGAGATGGCCGCGATTTGGTGCCAGCTTTTTGGCGTCGAGCGAGTGGGCATGACCGACAACTACTTCGAGCTGGGCGGGGATTCGCTTCTGGCGACGCGGCTCGCTGCGTTAGTGCGCAGCCGCATCGGCGTGGAACTTTCGCTGGGCAAAATTTTTGACAAGCCGACGATTGCCGAACTGGCGGCGCACGTTCAGGCGGTGCTCGAAGAAAACGGGCAACAGGCGCAGACAACCGCTGTCTGGCCGCAAATTGTGCCTGCCCCCGAGCAGAGAGAGCAGCCGTTTGCGCTGACGGACATCCAGCAGGCGTACTGGCTGGGCCGCAGCGGCGTTTACGCTCTGGGGAATGTGTCGACGCACTGCTATTTCGAGATCGACGGGCAAAATCTCGACCTGGAGCGGATCAACGCAGCTTGGCAGCGCTTGATCGACCACCATGAAATGATGCGGGCAGTCGTTTTGCCAAACGGCTTGCAGCAGCAAATTTTGCCGCAGGTGCCGCGCTATCAGATTGCGATCACGGACTTGCGCGAGCAGCCAACGGAGATCATGGAGGAAGAACTGCTGGCGATTCGCGAGGAAATGTCGCACCAGGTGCTTGCGCCTGACGTCTGGCCGCTGTTTGACGTGCGGGCATCCCGCTTGCATGACGGGCGGGTTCGCTTGCATATCAGCTTCGACAACCTGATTTTCGATGGCTGGAGCATGTTCCACCTCCTGAGCGAATGGACGCGGCTGTACCATGAGCCGGACGCGCCGCTCGCGAAGCTCGATCTGTCCTTCCGCGATTACGTTCTCGCACTGGAGGAGTTGAAGTCGTCAGCGCTGTACCAACGCGACTTGGACTACTGGACAGCGCGCTTGGATGACTTGCCGCAAGCTCCGCAGTTGCCGCTCGCGCAAAATCCCGACACGATGACCGCACAGCGGTTTGAGCGGTTGGAAGCGAAGCTGGATCGCCACAAATGGCGGAAGTTGAAGGAGCGCGCAGCCGAGTTTGGGCTGACCCCATCGGGCATTTTGCTGACGGCGTATGCCGAGACGCTCGGAGCGTGGAGCAGAAGCTCGCGTTTTACGATCAACTTGACGCAGTTCAACCGTCTTCCGCTGCATCCGCAGGTGCATGCGCTCGTCGGAGACTTCACCACCTTGACGCTCTTGGCTGTGGAGCTGTCCAAAGGGGCGACTCTGCTGGAACGGGGCCGCAATTTGCAGCAGCAGCTGTGGCGCGACCTGGATCATCCGCTCGTGGGCGGGGTGACCGTGCAGCGGGAGCTGGCGAGACGAAGCGGCGAGCATCACGGCGTTTCCATGCCAGTCGTCTTTACGAGCGCGCTTGGCGTAGATGAGTGGAGCGGCAGCGGGACGGACGGAAAATGGCTGGGCAAGCTCGTCTACAACATTACCCAGACCCCGCAAATTTGGCTGGATCATCAAGTCGTCGAGCAGGACGGCGAGCTTTTGCTCATTTGGGATGCCGTGGAAGGGCTGTTCCCCGCAGGCATGCTGTCTGACATGTTTGCCGCTTATTGCCAGCTTTTGCACCGCTTGACGGAAGAACAGGCCGCATGGCAGGAAACAGCGCCAAGCCTGATCGCCATTCCGCGACTGGAAGCAAGACGGGCAGCCAATGCCACCGACGCGCCGCTCACTGACGAGACGCTTGGCGGACTGTTTGCCAAGCAAGTCGCGGCCAAAGCGAACCAGCCAGCCGTCATTTCGGCGGAACGGACGCTGACGTATGCGGAGCTGTCCCAACTGGCGAGCGTGATCGGCAAATGGTTGAAGCAGCATGGAACAGAGCCTGGCACGCTGGTCGGGATCGTGATGGAAAAAGGCTGGGAGCAGGTGGCCGCCACCTTGGGCATTATGGCAGCGGGTGCTGCGTACTTGCCGATTGATCCCGCTCATCCGGAAGAGCGACGCGCCCAGCTGTTGCGTGACGGGCAAGTCCGCTTCGTGCTGACGCAATCATGGCTTGCGGAGCGATTGGGCTGGCCTGCCGATGTCCAGTGCCTGGCTGTGGATCGGGTCGAAGGCAGCGCCTCCAGCTTGCTGTCATTCCCTGAACGACCGGAAGATTTGGCGTACGTCATTTACACATCCGGCTCGACGGGAGCGCCAAAAGGAGTCATGATCGACCATCGCGGCGCGGTCAACACGATCCTCGACATAAACGAACGGTTTGCCGTAAGCACAACCGATAAAGTGTTGGCTTTGTCCAACCTGAACTTCGACTTGTCTGTGTACGACGTGTTCGGCTTGCTTGCCGCAGGCGGCACGATTGTAATGCCGGATGCCGCCAAAGCAAAAGACCCTGCGCATTGGATCGAGTGGCTGGAAAAAGAGCAGGTGACCGTCTGGAACACGGTTCCGGCGCTGATGCAGATGCTGATCGAGTACGCTTCCGGCCAAAAGGCAAGCGTAGCGCCAAGCCTGCGTCTCGTCTTGTTGAGCGGAGACTGGATTCCGCTCGATTTGCCGGACAAAATCAAAGCCTACTTCCCGCATGCGCAAGTGATCGGGCTTGGCGGAGCGACGGAAGCGTCGATCTGGTCGAACTTTTACCCGATCGAGCAGGTCGAACCGGAATGGAAGAGCATTCCGTACGGACGCCCCATGCTCAACCAGCGCTTCCACGTGCTGAACGAATGGATGGGCGACTGCCCGGTTTGGGTGCCGGGGCAGCTGTACATTGCCGGGATTGGCCTTGCCAAAGGCTACTGGCGGGATGAAGAAAAAACGAATGACAAGTTCATCCGCCACCCGCGGACAGGCGAGCGCCTCTATCGCACAGGCGATTTGGGACGGTACTTGCCAGATGGCAATCTGGAGTTTCTCGGCCGGGAGGACTTCCAGGTCAAAATCAGAGGGCACCGGATCGAGCTGGGCGAGATCGAAGCAGTTCTCAAGCGCCAGAACGGCGTGAAGGAAGCGATCGTAGCCGTACCGGATGAATCAGGGGAAGAAAAGCGTCTCGTCGGCTACGTCGTCCTCGATGGCCAACAGGAAACCGAGCTGCTGGTGACAGCCAAAGCCGATCCGGCTGCGTGCTCGCTTCGCTTGCAGGAAATCAGCGAGTCGGGGAAAAAGCAGGCCGCCCGTATCCCGTCTGCCTTGGATGCGGAGATTGTGCAGACGTTCCTCGGCGAAGCGGAAGCGGTGAGCACCATGTACATGTGCCGAACATTGGAGCATATGGGTGTGTTCACCCGCGAGCAGGAGAGCTACTCCACGGCTGAGCTGATGCGACACTTGCAAATTCACCCGCGTTTCGAAAGCTTGCTGCAACATTGGCTGGAGGCGCTGCGCACAGAAGGGCTGCTGGAAAAAACAGAGGACGGCGTCTATCGTTGCGTCCGCTCCTTGAGTGACGCGATGCTCGACATTTCGTTCCGCACCGAGGCTGCCCAGGCGCTGGAAGCCGTTTATCGCCGGGATTATCCGCTCTTTATCGGACTGTTGACCGGAGAGCTTGACCCGCTAGAGCTGTTCCTGGCCGAAGAGGCGTTTCTCACTCCTGCCGCCCTGAGCCAATTTGATTTGACGCGCGACTACTACCACGGCCTGGCTGCACAGGTGCTCGGAACTATCGCAGACAGCCACCCCGCAGAGCGCGAGCTGCGCATCATGGAGATCGGCACGCGGGCTGGCAGCATGACTCAAGCGCTCGTATCGGTGTTGCCAGCCGAGCGAAGCAAGTATTTGTACGCAGACGAGTCGACCTTCTTTACAGACAGGGCGAAGCAAGCTTTTGGCGAGGCGGAACCGCTTCAATACGGTCAGTTTGACATGAATCAGGCACCGCTTGCCCAAGGCTATGAGCTGCATTCCTTTGACGTGATCGTGGCGGATAACACGCTGCACCGTTCCCGTAACCTCGACGCGACACTGGACTATCTCAAAGCGCTCTTGGCGCCAGGAGGCATCCTGCTGCTCGTCGAGGCCACCCGCAACAGCCGTTTGCTGCTCACCACTGTCGGATTTTTCGAAGATGGCTTCTCCCATCTGGAGGACGAGCGAAAAGCAAGCAAGCTCCCGCTGCTCGCCGTCGGGCAATGGCAGAAGCTGCTGGACAAACACGGCTTTACGAGCGTCGAAGCGTTCCCGCAGGCCGGACAGACGGCGGAGACATTCGAGCGACATCTGCTCGTGGCGCAGGCCCCGCTTGCCGTGAAGCTGTTCCAGCCGGAGAAACTGGCGGATGCCGTGCGGCAAAACTTGCCGGACTACATGGTTCCGGCAGAGTTCGTACAGCTTGACCAGCTGCCGCTTTCCGCCAATGGAAAAGTGGACCGCAAAGCGCTGGCGCAGCTCGGCAAGAAGAAGACGAGTTCGCCAGGCAAAGCGCCTGCTGCCCTGGAAAGCGACACGCAGAAAATGATCGCCAGCATCTGGGGAGAAGTGCTTGGTTGCTCCGATATCGGCATCCACGACAACTTTTTCATGCGCGGCGGCGACTCCTTGCGCGCCATCCAGTGCCTGAACTTGTTGAAGGAACGGCATCAGGTGGAATTGTCCTTGCAGCATTTGTTTGAAGCACCGACGCTCGGACAGCTTGCCGCGTTCATCGAGGCGAATGCAACCGATGCCGAGCAGCCGGATATGAACTACGACGAGGGAACCATTTAGGAAAAGAAAGCCTGCCAAGCATCAAATTGAGCGAAGGATAGCTCACCAGCAAAAAAGGCAACACGGGCTGCGCACATGGGCGCAAAAGGGCGCAGCCCGGCTTTTTTTGCCGGAATCGATGCAGCGAGCAGGCGAGAGAGGGAGAGAACACGTGGAGAAAAAAACAATCGGCATTCTCGGCGCGACCGGAGTGGTTGGCGGCGCAGCTTTGGCGACAATTCTCACAGCTGCCGGGCATCGGGTCTTGCTAGGAGGACGGAATCCCGAGAAGCTTCGGGGACTGCTGGCGGGATGCGAGGACAGAGGCGATTTTTGGGAAGTGGACGTGTTCGACGCTTCCAGACTGGCTGATTTTTGCAGCCGCTGCGATATCGTGATCAACTGCGCTGGCCCTGCCAAGCAAGTGCTCGATAAAGTGGCTGTGGCGTGCCTGGAAAAAGGGGTTCACTACGTCGATGTATCCGGCGACGAGCATTTGTATCGGCTGCTGTTGACGAGAAAAGCGGAGATCGAGGCAAAAGGACTGCGCTTCGTCATCTCAGCGGGAGTGTACCCTGGCTTGTCAGAGATATTCCCTTCATACATAGCAGAGGAAGAGCTGGACAGCACCGAGCAGCTGGAACTGTTTTTTGCGGGTCAAGGCGATTTTTCCCTGAACGCTGCCTATGACATCGTGTGCAGCATCGAGGAAGACACGGGCTACGGGATGAGCTATTGCCGTGACGGAGAGGTGCGCAAAATCGACGGGCCTTTTCATAAAAGCTGCATGCTTCCCCAGCCAGCGGGCAAACGGGACACGTATCCCGTCCTGACCGAAGAATTTTGCCGGATGGCCCATGCCCATGAGATCAAGGCGGCTTACTTTTACAACAGCTATCAACATAGCGGCATCTTGAATCAGTTTGTCATGATCAAGGCTCTTCAGCAGTACAAAACCGAGGAGCAAAAGCAGCACTCTGCCAAGCTTTTGTTGCAGCAGTTCGCAGCCAAAAAGCCGAACGTAGACGATTACACGATGTTCCATCTGCATGCAGACGGACTTCGCGACGGCGCTCCCGTTCGGCTGACAGCGACGCTGTTGTACCGCGGTGACTGGAACCGTTTGTCGGGCATCGTGGCGGCGACGGTTGCCCAGCTCGTGACGGAAGAAGCGGACAAAAAAGCGGGCTGCTACTACGTATCCGAAGGCGTATCACAGGCAGCTTTGATTCAGGCGCTTTGCCGCCAAGGCGTGGAGCTTGCGCTTGAACGAAGCGAAAGAACAGCGGGAGGTGCCCGATGACTCAAAAAGCAAATCGCAAGCTGCGTGTTGTCGTATGCGGCACTCGTTTTGGACAGTTTTACTTGGAAGCAGTGCGGGCGCTGCCTGAGCAGTATGAACTGGTCGGCTTGCTGGCAAAAGGCAGCGAGCGTTCGCGACAGTGCGCCGAGCGTCTGGGTGTTCCCTTGTTTACAGAAGTGGGACAGCTTCCGGCCAATCTCGATCTCGCGTGCGTCGTTCTCCGCTCGACCGTGATGGGCGGACAGGGCACGAATCTGGCGCTGGAACTTTTGGAGCGCGGCATTCACGTCCTGTCCGAGCAGCCGATTCATCAAAAAGATTTGGCGGCGTGCCTGAAGCAAGCGCGGCAATCCGGCGTTTATTTCATGACGGGTGATTTGTATGTGCATCTTCCTGCGGTCCGGCGATTTATCGCTTGCGCCAAAGAACTGCTCGCCAAACAGCCTGCCTTGTACATCGAGGCTGCTTGCGCCACGCAAGTTTCGTATCCGCTGATGCACATTTTGCAAGAGGCGCTGCCGACGATCCGCCCGTGGAAGATCAACCATGTGATCAAAGACGAAGGGCCTTTTCAGGTGCTGATCGGACAGCTCGGCAAAATTCCGGTGACGCTTTTGGCCCACAATGAAGTCGACCCTGATGATCCCGACAATCATTTGCATTTGTTGCACAAAATTACGATCGGTACAGCAGGAGGGAGCTTGTCGCTCACGGATACACACGGTCCGGTCGTCTGGCAGCCGCGCCTGCATGTGCCTGATTTGCCGGATATTCACGGAACGTTGGTGGCCTCTCCGCCTGCCCATATGCTCGAAAGCAGCACAGAAGTGCTCGGGACGTGCGAGACGGCAAGCTATCGCGATATTTTGACCAAGCAATGGCCGCAAGCGATCGGGCGTGATCTGCTGGCGATGCGGGAGATGATTTTGGGCAACGTGGATCGGGCGGCGATCGACATGCGGGCGCAGCAGGAGCTGCTTTGCTCTCGCGGCTGGCAGGACTGGACGCAGGCATTGGGCTATCCGGTGCTGCGCGCAAACGGGAAGCATCAGCCGATTTCGCTGGACGTGCTGCGGCAGGCGGCTTTGCAGATTCCCGATGACCTGCCTGAACCGGAAGAGTCGACAGTTCAGGGGGGAGAGGCAAACCGCGATGTGTTTACGTGCTCGACGGTGGCGGAAAGCGAACTGGCAGGCGTGGATGCGGGAGTGGTGAAAGAAGGCGTAGAGCGTCTGGAGCAAGCTGCCCTGGCGTCCATGCTGTTGGCATTGCAATCGCAAGGGGCGTTAGCTGAGCCCGATAGGCGATACAGCAGCTCCGACATTTTTTCGCTCGCTCAAGTGGCACCGCGTCACGAACCTGTCATCTGGCGCTGGCTGCACGTTTTGCAAGACAAAAACTACATAGATGCCCGTGAAGATGCTTTTCAGTGCGGACAGCGGATGAGCCGGGAAGAGGTGGAACGCCGCTGGATGATGGCGAAGGAAGCGTGGAGTGGCAAGCTTGGTTCGCCACTTGTCATCGACTACCTGAAAAGCAACGCCGATCAGCTTCCCGCGCTGATGAATGACACTCAGCAAGCAGCTTTGCTGCTTTTCCCGGAAGGCCGGATGGATGTCGCCAACGCGCTCTACCGCGATACGCTCGTCGCCAAGTATTTGAACAAATCGGTTGCAGAGGCGGCGAGCCGCATCGCTTCCGGCAAACGTTCGCTGCGCATCTTGGAAGTAGGCGCAGGGACAGGAGCCACGACGGACGGCGTCGTCGCGCGCTTGCGACCGCTAGTTGCCAAAGGTTTGCGTGTCGACTACATGTACACGGACGTGTCCCACTTTTTCCTTGCGGCTGCCCGCCAGCGGTTCAAGGATTGCCCGTGGATGAGCTTTGCGGTGGTCGATATTGACAAAAATTTGTTTGAACAAGGTGTGGAGCCAGGGAGTGTAGATATCGTCGTGGCGGCTGGCATGCTGAACAATGCCCGCGACACGGATCAAATCATTCGCAGTCTGATGGAGAGTCTGGTGCCTGGCGGGTGGATGCTCATTACCGAGCCGACCAGAGAATTTACGGAAATGCTGATCTCCCAGGCGTTCATGATGACGCCTCCTGTCGATGATCGGAAACAGACGCAATCGACCTTCATGACTGTTCAGCAGTGGCGCGATGTGTTTCATGGCGCTGGTGTGGGCGAGCTTGCGGTGCTGCCCGGCGAAGATCATCCGCTGGCTTTGCTCGGCCAGAAGCTGTTTGTCATCCAAAAAGGCCAAGAGGCAGAAAAAACGGAGCGGGAACTGGTTTTCACCGACAACTGCAACGATATGGCCAAGCTGACCAAATAGGAGTGTGTGCAAATGTCCCAAAACATCCAGATCAGTAGTATCGAGCTTTTGACGCGGCTTCGCGAGGAAGGTGTGTCTATCTGGGAAGAAGCGGGGAACCTGCGTTACAAGGCGCCAAAAGGCAGCCTGGCCCCCGAAGATTTGCAGATGCTTCGCGAACAAAAAGCAGAAATCGTGGCTCTTTTGCAAAAAGAGGCGCAGCCAGTCGAGGTTGTGCCTGATCCGGCCGCCCGCTTTACGCCTTTTCCCCTGACAGATGTGCAATCAGCTTACTTGCTGGGACGGTATGAGCTGTTCGGCTACGGCGGCGTGGCGTGCCACATTTATTTGGAGCTTGATTACGAACAGCTTGATCCGGTACGGGTCGAGGAAGTATGGAATCAACTGATTGCGCGTCACGACATGCTGCGTGCGACGATTGACTCCGACGGACAACAGCGGGTGATGGCAGAAGTGCCGCGCTTCAAGGTGCCTTATACAGACACAAGCATGTTGGACAAAGCCAAAGCCGGGAGTGCACTGGAAGCGATCCGCGAAAACATGGGGCATCGCGTCTATGACACGGACAAGTGGCCGCTCTACGGCATCGCCGTGACCAAAACGGCAGATCGCGCCGTGCTGCATGTTTCCATGGAGTTTCTCATTGCTGACTGGGCGAG
Source organism: Brevibacillus sp. (assembly GCF_003521185.1). Lineage (NCBI taxonomy): Bacteria > Bacillati > Bacillota > Bacilli > Caryophanales > Paenibacillaceae > Brevibacillus > Brevibacillus sp. The sequence continues at coordinate 176,133 of NZ_DOTK01000037.1, read as the reverse complement.
TATTTGGCTGTTGCTGTCTGAATTTGAGACGCTTTACAAGGAGCCGGGAAAAAGGCTGCCCGAGCTGCCGATCACGTTCCGCGATTACGTGCTCACGGAACGCACGTTGCGGGAGACAGTAGCTTATTCGCGGGACAAAGCGTACTGGCTGTCGCGCATCGATGATTTGCCGCAGACCCCGGATTTGCCGCTTGCCAAGGGAGAAGTTGAGGCGGGAAAGGCGCGTTTTCGCCGGGAGTTCATTCGCCTGGATGCGGCCAAATGGGACGTATTCAAGCAGCGGGCGCAAAAGCGGGGACTGACTCCGACTGCCGCTGTGATGACTGCCTATGCCGCCGTCATCGAGCGCTGGAGCCGAAATCGGGCGTTCAGCCTGAACTTGACGCTGTTGAACCGCCAGCCGCTGCATGATCGCGTGCAAGATATCGTCGGGGATTTCACTTCGGTCAGTTTGCTGGCCGTAGACTGGGGAGCGGAGCGTTCCTTCCAGGGACGGGCAAAAGCGATTCAGAAGCAATTGTTCGAGGATTTGGATCATCGTCTCTATTCCGGCGTCGAGGTCATGCGCGAGGTGGCGCGCAGACGCGGGCGCGAAGCAGCGTTGATGCCGATTGTCTTCACCAGCGCGATCGGACTTGTCGGAATCGCGGAGGGAGAGCGGCTGTCCGGCAAAATCGGCGAATACGGCATCAGCCAGACGCCACAAGTGTTCATCGACTGCCAGGCGATGGACAGCGCCGAAGGGTTGCAAGTCAACTGGGACGTGCGGGAAGGCGTGTTTCCGGAAAAGATGGTAGACGACATGTTTGCGGCATTCGCCGATTTGCTGCAAGCGTTGGTTGAATCGGAACAGCGCTGGGAGGAAGGCGGCGAGCTTGCCCTGCCGCAATGGCAGCAAGCAGAGCGGCAAAAGATCAACGCCACACAGGCTCCGCTGCCTGACTACGCGCTGCACCAGCCGATCGTGGCGCAAGCGATGGCGACGCCGGACCGCCCGGCGGTGATTGACGCAAATGGTCAACTGACTTATGCAGAGCTGGTCAGACGTGCTGCGGCGATCGCCGGAAAGCTGAAAGAGCTTGGTTGCCGCGAGCAGGACCGCGTGGCGATTGCGCTGGAAAAAGGCGTCGATCAGGTAGCCGCCGTGCTGGGCACGCTGTTTGCCGGGGGCGTGTACGTGCCGATTGATGCCAAGCAACCGCTGTTGCGAAGGCAGGCGATGACCGAACAAGCCGACATTCGTTTTGTGCTGACTGCCTCCGAATCAGATGCAGAGTGGCCGCAGGCGCTTCAACGCGTGGACGTCGACCAGGTGGCGGAGCAGCAGACGCCGCTCATTTTGCCTGACACGAATCCTGACTTGCCTGCTTACATCATTTACACGTCAGGCTCTACCGGGCAGCCAAAAGGCGTCGTCGTCAGCCACCGCGCTGCGGCGAACACGATTGTCGACATCAATCGCCGCTTTGCGGTCAACGAGAATGACAAGGTGCTCGGACTGGCTCAGCTCAATTTTGACTTGTCCGTCTACGACATATTTGGCCCGTTGTCGGTAGGGGGCGCGCTTGTCCTGCCGCAACCGGACAGGCAAACAGACCCGTCGCATTGGGTAGAGCTGATTCTTGCGCACGAAGTCACCGTGTGGGATTCTGTTCCCGCCATGATGCAAATGCTCGTCACCTATTTGGAAGGCACGCCGGAAGTATGCTTGTCCAAGCTGCGGCTGGCTATGCTCTCAGGCGATTGGATTCCCCTGTCGCTGCCGGATCAGATGACGAAGCGCCTGCCGTTCGCGCAGACAGTCAGCTTGGGGGGAGCCACGGAAGCGGCGATTTGGTCGATTTATCATGTGTACAAAGGACTGTTGCTCGACTGGCGCAGCATTCCGTACGGACAGCCGCTCGCTAACCAGGGCTTCCGGGTGCTCGATGCGCACATGCGCGATTGCCCGGTGTGGGTCACAGGCGAGCTGTACATTACCGGAGATGGCCTTGCCCAAGGCTACGCGGGTGACGAGCGACTTTCCCAGGAACGCTTCTTCCTGCACCCCGAAGATGGGCAGCGACTTTATCGCACCGGAGATTTGGGACGTTATCGGCCGGGCGGCGAGATTGAGTTCCTTGGCCGTGAAGATAACCAAGTGAAAATTCGCGGGCATCGCATCGAGCTGGGAGAAATCGAATCTGCTCTGCTCAAGCACCCTGCTGTCGCCGCCGCCGGAGTGGTCCTGGATGAAGCGAGCGACGAGCCGACGCTGCTTGCAATCGTGGAGCCAGCTCGCAAACCGGAACGCGACCGCAGCGCGGAAGCGGCCGAATTTGCCCAAATAGTCAGCGGCATCGGGGATACGGCAGGGGAGATCGCGGCGCACATCAGCGTGCAGGAAATCGAAGCGGCGATGACCAGCCTGGATCAGGCTGTGCTCCATTCCATGCTTCATGCGTTGCAAAAGCTCGGGTTTTTCGCAGCGAATCAGGTCGAGTCGCTGGCAGCGGTTTTGCATCCAGAGAAAATTTTGCCGAAATATCACTGGCTGGTACGCCGCTGGGTTGCAAGGCTGGAGCAGGCAGGGCTGCTGACCGCGCTTTCTGCTGAGCAGTATCGCAGCGAACAGACTGTCAGTGAGCAGCTCGTCGGCGAGTGCTGGGCGTCCGCGGAGGGCATTTGGACGAAAATGTTGGGAACGGACGGCTTTACCGCTTACGTTCGCAAAAACGCAGAAAAGCTGGCAGAGCTTTTGACTGGCGAAGAGGACCCGGTCGCGTTGCTGTTCCCCGAGGGGAAATGGGATCACGTCCATACGCTGTATATTGAGCATATCATGGCGAGTTATCTCAACCGTTGCATGTGCCTGCTTTTGCAGCAAATCGCCGAAAGACACGAAGGCAAGCCGCTGCGCATTTTGGAGGTCGGGGCCGGAACAGGAGCGACGACGGGAAACGTTTTGCAAGCGCTGGAAGGCTATCCGATCGAGTACGTCTTTACCGATGTCGCGCCGTTTTTCATTCCCGGAGCCAAGCAGCGCTTCGCCAAGTATCCGCACGTGAGCTTCGGCGTGTTCGATGTTGACCAAGACTACCGGGCACAAGGGTTGTCTCCGAACAGCTTCGACGTCGTGCTTGCGGCAGGGGTGCTGGAAAATGCCCGTGACATACCAGCCAGCATGAGCAGGCTGCGGGAGCTGATTCGCCCGGACGGCTGGCTTGTTTTCACGGAGCCGACGATTGAGCATTTGTGGATTTTGGCTTCGCAAGCATTCATGATGATGGAGCCAGGAGACGAATTGCGCCTGGAGTCGTCCTACCTGGATCGCCATGACTGGCTTGCCCAGCTGCAAGAAGAGGAAGGCGAGCCGATTTTGCTGCTGCCGCAAGAAGACGACAAGCTGACTGCCCTCGGGTTCCATTTGTTCGCCAAACGGATGAAGCAGGAGCGACTGGCGGTTCGTCCGCAAGAGCTGGAAGCATTTTTGAAAGGTCATGTGCCTGCGTACATGCTGCCGCAGCATGTGCAAGTAGTCGATGCACTGCCGCTGACCGGAAATGGCAAGGTCGATCGGCGCACGTTGGCAAAATGGCGTCCCGCTGCAAACGGAACACAAGAGATGGTCGCTGCGAGCGAGGAGAAGCTGGATGAGCTGGAAAGCATACTGGCTAAGCTGTGGGCGGAATCGCTCGGGCTGGCTTCCATCGGTCGGTCGCAAAGCTTTTACGAGCATGGCGCGGATTCGCTCATCATGGCGCAGGTGGCGGGAAGACTGCGCGACAAGCTGGCGGAAGACCCGGTGCAACCAGCCATCCCGTTCGACGCTCTGCTGCGGCAAATGCTGAACTATCCAACGGTAGCCGACTTGGCTGAGTTTATTCGCTCCCGTGAACAAGAGGAGCAGCCGCATACCGAGGAAGCATGGACGATCCACCAGCAAAACAGTACAAGCAACGCTGTGCTGATTCCGTATGGAACGGCGCAGGAAGGGCCGCTGCGCGTCGTGTTCCACGCTGTGCTCGGGACGATGGACATTTTCCGTCCGCTGCTTGAGCACCTCAAAGCGCAAGGGATCGGCAGCATTGTAGGTGTGGCGATTGCTGACATGGAACGCTACTGCTCGCTTGACTCGGCAGAACTGATCGAGACAGTTGCAGACGATTACGCCGAATGCCTGATGGCAACAGGGCACAGCGAACTGCAACTGATCGGGTATTCCCTGGGCGGCCTGATCGCCGTCGAAGTGGCAAGGCGGTTGATGGAGCGGGGCGTGCAGGTCGCGGATCTTGTGTTGATCGACATTCCGCCGATCTTCACCGAAGTGGATGACGATTTGCTCGTCGAAACACTTTTTATCCCGAACCTGAATGTTTCGCTGGAGCAGGCAGGCTTTGGCAAGGTGGATGAGCAAGATTTGGCTCGTGGCGTCATGCAGCTCGTGGAGCGGCACGGAGAGTGCATTCCGCAAGGCTCTGCCGTGACGATTGGCGGAGATGCCGGGCTGGATCAGGTAGGAGAGCTATTTGGCAAAATGGCTGCGGTCAGCAAAGCGGAGCGCTTCCAGGCTTATGTCGAAGCGAAGGCCAGAACAACCGGAGAACAAATGCCGATCGAGATGGCGGAGGGCTTGTGCCAGGTGTTCCGCCAAAGCTTCAAAGCCGCCCGCTACACGCCGTTGCCGTACATGGGCGACATCCGCTTCCTTTTGGCAAGCGAACCGTTCTTGTTCCTGCCGCGCACAGATGACACGACGCTGTCCTTCTGGCAGGATGTATGCCTTGGCGAGCTGGACGTCATTACGATTGAGGGCAACCATTTCAGTTGCATGATGGAGCCGAATGTAAGCAGGCTGGCGCAATTGCTGGAAGCGCCGTTCACACAAAAATAAAGAACAAGGGAGGGATCGCTCCATGAACCTGCCTCGGGCAGAGCGAGAGGGGGCATCCCTCTTCCTGCTTCTTTTGCATGAACGAAGCAACAACCCAGCGACTCAGCTACGGTTTACCCGTCCAAACGCGTCTTTTCGCGCGTCGCCATTTCAACGGGAAAATGCTGCGCTGCTGTTGGAATCGTGTTACCCTATTGACAATGAACGTGCATGTTTTGCCTGTGAGTGAACTATTTTCGTACAAACATACATATCGATATACCGATGGAGAAAGGATGGTAACGATGAGCAACAAACCGTTTCCCGACAATCAGTCGTCTGCTTTCTGTCAACGCTCCCGGCAAATCGGCAACAGAACCTTCGTGGTGACTTGCCGGGAGTTTTTCGCGAAGCAGGCCGACTTTTTGCTCGAATTGCTGGCGGATGTGGAAAACGAGAGCGGGCCGATTCAAAATGGCGCGAAGATTCAAGTAGGGTGGACTATTTTCATCGTGAACGAACGCGATGGGCAGATGGAAGTCGTGGCACCAGACTACGATACCAATCCGTTCACGGACACCAATCCGGACTTGTCCGTGTCGCTCTATGTGCAGCTGGCGCAAAACCATTGCCTGCAAACGTTGCAGATCGCGGGTGAAGCCGCTTTGTTCCAGGACAAGATCGTCGTCGCCAAAGGCGCCTTGGAGCAAAAACGGATTTATTTGCAGCGTGGCGACCATGCAGGCGACGGCGATTCAGGCTGGTATCTCGGGCCAGTGGAAGGGGAAGTGGACAGCGATGATTTGCAATCGTACTACATTTTCCAACTGTTGAAACACCGCCCGTCTGTCTTGCAGGTGCTGGCGCTGCCGCCCGGTTATCTCGCTGTTTTCGATGGCGAGCAACTGGAAGCGGTGCTTGACGAGCATGACGAAAACGTCTGGCCGATCTTGCATTAAAGCACGTCGCTGCGAGGGTTTGACTTGTCCTTGTCCGGTCCAGGCAAAAGCTGTCCGCGCAGCGCGGCAAAGCAAAAAAACAGAGCAAAGCGCTTAGTTGCCCAAGCCAGCCAATGCTTTGTTCACCAACTGATCGACTTGTCTCGTCGTCTCCGGCAGACGGTACTTGGGAGCAAGCCGCGTGATCCACTCGCAGGCAGTCGGCAAGGAAATGCCATGCCCGACGGAGACGAATACAGGCTTTGTGTCCGCTTGCGTGCGCAAAACAGCGCCGACGATCTCGCCCTCGTCCAGCAAGGGAGAGCAGGCTCCTCTGTGTGAATCGGGCTGTGCGTACTCGCCAAGCAGACGCGTTTTGCCGCAGCCGATAGCAGGAATGTCGTACAAAAGTCCGACGTGGCTGGCAAGTCCGAATCTGCGCGGGTGAGCGATGCCTTGCCCATCGCAAACGATCAGTTGCGGCACGGTTTGCAGCTTTTCGAATGCTTTCATCAGCGGGGGAAGCTCCCGGAACGAGAACAGACCCGGAATATACGGAAAAGCTACCGAATCCGAAACGACGACAGATTCCACGACTTGCAAACTTGCCGCATCCAGAACGACGATTCCGGCGACGAGCACATCTTCCGCTACATGGTAGGCGACATCGACTCCGGCGATATGCTGCACTTCTTTTACTTGATCTTCCGTTTTGACTTGCAGGGCCAGTTGCTGTTGCAGAGAAATGGCTTCCTGCTCCGTGAGAGTCCACGGATGGTGGATGACGGGTTGCATTTGGTGACCTCCTGACTGAAGTGATCTCGCAAAAAAGAACTACCAGTAGTTTACAGCCCAACGATAAATCAAGCCAGCCCCGCACTCGGAGGGCTGGCTTTTTTGGATGTCATTTGCCGTTAATGAGCTTTGGCCTGGCTTGGCTGCTGTTTTTGCTTTTGTCCAAAACGGTTCGCACCCCACACGCCGATGAGAATGAAGCCAATCCCTGCCGCCTGGTACCAGTAAAACGATTCGTGCAAGATCAGCACGCCGCCGATGATGGAGACACCCGTACTGAGATTCCAGTAGGAGGCTGCCTTGGAGGCTTCCAGCTTGGCCAGCATGTAATTCATCAAAAAGAAGGCGACCACAGACGAGAGAACGCCGAGGTACAAAATCGCCTGCAAGAGAGCCGGATTGGCGAGAGGTGCGACATACTGGTCGACCGTGCCATTCACGGCATGCTGCCCGAGCGCGATCGTATTAAAAATAAGCGCGCCTGTCCACATCATGACGTAGGTGATTTCCAGCGGACTGAATTGCGCTGAGGACTTGCGCGACAAAATGTTGTAGACGCCGGAAGTGACAATGGCCGCCAACAGGTACAAGATGCCTGTCAGGCTGGATTGCGCCTCGAATTTCATCAAATTGATAAACAGCACGCCGCCGACGGACAATACAATAAACAGCCATTGCAAAAGCGTCGTTTTTTCCTTGAGGAAGATCGTCGCCATGATGGTGACGGCAATCGGAATCAGCGCGATCATCGTACCCGCTTCGGAGGAAGAGGTGTAGCGGATGCCTTGCGCTTCAAAAATAAAGTACAGAAACGGATAAAAAAACGAGAGCCAAAGCAACGGGGCAATGCTCTTGTTCCGATACGATATTTTGATGACGCCAGCAAGCTTCAACAGGCCGAGCACAACCGCAGCGATGCCGAAGCGATAGGCGATCATCTGGATCGTATTGTTTTGCAGTTCATCCAAAGCCACTTTGGAAAACAGAAACGAAAAGCCGAAAATGAGTGACGAGACGATGCCAGCCAAGACGGGCTTGAAGCTGGAGTGTGCGGTATTCATGGAGTTTTCCCCTCTCCTGTCAAGAAAGTCCTGCACCAGAAAAAGGGTGAGGGTGAGGCACTTAGCAAGGAGGTTTGTCCAAGAAAAGCTCCATAGTAGTCCCATCATAAATCGGGGAGTAGGGTGAAGCAAGGAGTATTTTTTTTCGGAAAACTGCAAAAACAATACGTTGACAACCTGTGTGAAAAGGACTATTTTGTTAAGTAAACGATTACGTAAACGTTTACCTAAAAAGGGTGAGGGCATGGCGATTACGATTAAGGACATTGCCAAGAGAGCAAACGTATCAACCGCAACGGTTTCACGGGTGATCAACAACAAATCGGAAGGCATCTCGCCGCAGACGCGGGAGTACATCCAGTCGATCATCAAGGAGCTGAATTATCAGCCAAATGCATTGGCTCGCGGGTTGATCACACGCAAGACAAGCACGATCGGGCTGATTCTTCCCGATATCACCAACCCGTTTTTTCCGGATTTGGTGCGCGGGATTGAGGATGCCGCAAACAAGGCAGGCTACAGCGTATTCCTAGGCAATTCTGATGACAATGCGAAAAAAGAAAAGAAATACGTCCAGTTGATGACAGAGAAAAAAGTGGACGGCATCATCTTCTCCAGCACGGCGAAGTATTCCAAGGATTTGTATGACGAGCTGATCGCGGCCGACATTCCAGTCGTCCTGATTGACCGGGGAGAATCAGGAGACGCTTACAGCGGTGTTTACATGAAAAATGAAGAAGGCGCTTACATGGCGACGAAGCATTTGCTGGAGCAAAACCACACGCGGATCGGCTGCATCAGCGGGCCGCCAAGCGTGCAGAACTCCCAGGATCGTGTCGAAGGCTACAAGCGAGCGTTGGCCGAAGCAGGGATTTCCGTTCAGGAATCATGGATCGTCTCTGGCGGCTATCGGATCGACGGCGGCTATGAGGTCGCGAAAAAAATGCTGGCTGACGGAGAGGTCACTGCGATTTTCGCCTGCAACGACTTGATGGCAATCGGCGTCTACGAAGCCGCGCAGGAGCTTGGCAAAAGCATTCCGCGCGATGTATCGGTCGTAGGGTTTGACGACATCCGGCTGATTTCCACCCTGATGCCCAAGCTCACAACGATTCGCCAGCCCGCCTACCAGATGGGCAAGGAAGCGGCGAAAATCTTGATTCAAAGCATCAAGAAAAAGGGGATCAAGCAAAAGGTCGTGTATTGGGAGCCGGAGCTGATGATCCGCCAGAGCACAACCAAACTGTAATCGTCACCAAGCCACCAAAAAAGGGAGAGGGAAGCGATGAAAAGACCGATTATCATGGACTGCGATCCCGGACACGATGACGCGCTGGCAATCTTGCTGGCGCTCGCATCGGACAAGCTGGATGTGAAGCTCATTACGACAAGTGCCGGCAATCAGACGCCGGACAAAACGTTGAACAACACGTTGAAGCTGCTCAGCTTTATCGGGGTAACCGATATCGAAGTGGCAGGAGGCGCTCCCAAGCCGTTGGTACGCGACCTGATTATTGCCGAAGATATTCACGGAGAGACAGGCATTGACGGCGCGGACTTGGGCGAGGCGAAGTTTGCCGCCAGCAACAGAAGCGCGTTGGATGCGATGCGTGATGTTTTATTGAATGCAAAAGAAAGCGTTACCATTGTGGCGACCGGGCCGCTGACCAACGTGGCGATCCTGTTGAACGCCTACCCGGAAGTGAAAGAAAAGATCGAGTGCATCTCGCTGATGGGCGGGGCCTGCTTTGGTGGTAACATCACGCCAGCAGCCGAGTTCAACATTTACGTTGACCCGGAGGCAGCCGATATCGTCTTCCGCTCCGGAGTTCCGATCATCATGAGCGGCCTTGATGTGACGCTGAAAGCGCAGCTGTTCCAGGAAGATATCGACCGCATTCGCCACATCGGCAACAAGACAGGCCAAGTCATGGCAGGCTTGCTCGACTTTTTCAATCTTTCCAACACGCCGCATTTTCTGGCAGAGCCGGGACATGTGGAGGGCTTGCACATGCACGATCCTTGCGCAGTCGCGTACTTGCTTGACCCGACGCTGTTCCGCGGACTGGATTGCTACGTCGAGATTGAAACATCCGGCCGTTTGACCACAGGCTGCACCGTCGTGGACTACAACCGCGTGACGGGCAAACCGGCGAACGCCAAAGTGCTGTTCGAGATTGACAGAGCACGTTTTGCAGATATGCTACACGCTGCCATCAAGCAGTTTGTATAAAAATTTTTCAGCAAAAGGAGGATTCTGGTATGAAAACCGGCATCAAGAATGACTTCACTCTCATGGCAATCCTGCTGATTCCTGTTTGCGTCGCTATCAACATGGTCGGCTTCCAAATTGCTCAGCTGCTTCGTCTGCCTATCTTCTTGGACAGCATCGGCACGCTGGTTATCGCCATGGTAGCAGGTCCGTGGGTAGCGCTCGTGGCAGGCTTGATTACCAACCTGATCAACTCGATCTTCAACCCGGTTTATCTTCCCTTCTCCCTCGTTTCCATGGCAGTAGGCTTGGCAGCAGGCTTCCTTTCCATGAAAGGGATGTTCAAGAAGGTTTGGAAAGTAATTATCGCGGGCATTATCCTGGCATTCGTCTCTACTATTATTGCGGCTCCGATCACTGTCATTTTGTTTGGCGGCGTTACCGGTTCGACTGGCGGAGCGATTACCGCTGTCTTGCTGGCATCCGGCCAACAAATCTGGACGGCTGTGTTCTCCACACAGTTCATTCAGGAAATCGGCGACAAGCTGCTGTCGGCATTCATTTGCTTCCTGATCGTTCGCAACATGTCTGACCGCTATTTGTCCAAGCTTAACTACGGACAAATTTACATGAAAGACTAAACGTGATTCATCGCTGTCTGGTTCTTTGGGCATCTGTTCGAGGAGGCCAGGCAGCGATTCATTTTACCCCATGGAAGAGGAGGTAAGGATTATGTCGCAAGCTGCCAAGACCAACTACATCCTTAACTTGTATCCCACAACGAAGCTGTTGTTTACTTTGTTCATCGCGCTCTCTGTCTTCATCGTCCCAACCTACTGGTACGCTTATGCGATGCTGCCAGTGTGCCTGATCATCGCCATCGCGGCGGGGCAGGGCAAGGAATTTATCACACTCGTTCGCAACGGGCTGTTGATTCTGCTCGTGTTTATCTTCCTGATGCAAGCCTTTTTCTATCCGGGCGCGCAAATTTTGTGGCAAGCAGGCATTTTGAAAATCACCCAGGAAGGCATTTTGTACGGCTTGAATATGACTTCGCGGATTTTGGCGATCGGTTCGGCGTTCATCCTGTTTTTCCGCATTACTTCTGTCAAAGACTTCGTGTATTCGCTTGAAAAGCTGGGTCTGCCTCCAAAAGGGGCTTATGTCGTACTGGCGACACTGCAAATCATTCCGGAAATGAAAAAGCAGACGAGTGTCATTATGGATGCGCAAAAAACGAGAGGTGTGGAAACGGAAGGGACGATGATGGTGCGGGCAAAAGCGTTTCTCCCGACAATCAGTCCGCTGATCCTCTCTTCGCTGGCAAGCACGGAGGAAAGAGCGATTACATTGGAATCGCGCGCTTTTTCTGCGCCAGTCAAGAAAACACACCTGTACGAAATATATAAAACCAAGCATGACACGGTCGTGCGGATCGGAATGCTCGTTGCCTTGCTGATTCTGATTGCGGGGAGGATTTTGTTATGAACAGCGTAATCAAAATATCCAACATGAGCTACAAATACCCGACGGGCAAGGTCGACGTCCTGAAAAACATCAACATCGAGATCGAAAAAGGACTGCTGTACGCTGTGGTTGGCCCCAACGGCGGAGGGAAAACCACGTTTTGCAACGTCCTGCGCGGGTTCATTCCGCATTTTTATCGGGGGGACTTGCGCGGCGAGGTGCTCGTCAACGGGAAAAACATCGTCGAGAGCACATTGGGCGAGTTGTCGTTGTCTGTCGGCTTTGTCTTCCAAAATCCGTTCATTCAAATCAGTGGCGTCAAAGAAACCGTGTTCGAGGAAGTCGCCTACGGACTGGAAAACCTCGGGGTGCATCCTGACGAGATTCGAACGCGAGTAGAAGCGATTTTGAAGCTGGTCAAGATCGAGCATCTGCGTGACAAAAATCCGTTTGAACTGTCCGGCGGTCAGCGCCAGCGCGTCGCTTTGGCCTCGATCATCGTGATGGAGCCGGACATTTTGGTCATCGACGAACCGACCTCGCAGCTAGATCCGCAAGGTACGGAAGAAGTTTTCGAGATCATCCAGATCATGAAGGAAAAAGGCAAGACGATCATTCTGGTCGAGCACAAAATCGAACTGATTGCCGAATTTGCGGATCGCGTCATTTTGCTGCACGATGGCGAAATCGTCATGGAGGGCACAACGCAAGACGTCCTCTCCGATGAAAAGGCGCTCTCCTACGATGTCATGCTTCCGCAGTACGCCATGCTGGGACTGGAGCTGAAAAAACGCGGAGTGCCGCTGCGCAAAATCCCGATTACCGAAGAGCAGGCCGTCGAAGAAATGAACTGGTGGATGGCAGAAAGGGGAGTTCGCATATGAGCTTCATTTCCTTGAAAAATATCACTTTCGCTTATCCGAACGGACATACAGCGGTAGAAAACGTTTCCATGGAGATTGGCAAAGGCGAGACGGTCGCCATCGTCGGCCAAAATGGCGCGGGCAAAACGACGGCGGTAAAGCTGATGAATGGCTTGTTGAAGCCGACCAAAGGCGATGTTATTATTGATGATTGGAATACAAAAGAGCATACGACCGCGCAAATTTCGCGCAAGGTAGGCTACGTGTTCCAAAATCCGGATGACCAGATCTTCCATAGCGATGTTTACAGCGAAGTCGAGTTCGGGCCAAAAAACCTCGGCTTGTCTGTAGAGCAAACGAAGGAAAATGTCATGAAAGCGGCGAAACTGGCTGGGATCGAGCCGTACTTGCAGGAAAACCCGTACAATTTGCCGTATTCCATGCGCAAGTTCGTGACCATGGCGGCAGTAGTGGCGATGGATTGCGATGTGATCATTCTCGATGAGCCGACCGCAGGCCAAGACATGCAGGGGATGCAACGCATCTCTTCCCTGATCGCCGCCTTGAAAAGCGAAGGCAAAACCGTCATTACGATCACGCATGACATGGAGTTTGTCGTGCAAAATTTTGAGCGTGTCATCGTCATGGCCCACAAAAATGTAGTAGCGGATACGAACAAGCGGGACATTTTCTGGAATCACGCGATTTTGGAAGAAAGCATGCTGAAGCAGCCGCACATTAGCAGATTGAGCCATACGCTCGGCTTGCCAAAGCAAATTTTGACGATCGAAGAATTTGTAGAGACCATGCTGTAAAAAGCGGCTGGGGAGGTAGCACGTTGTGAAAATCGCAGTAGTAGGAAGCATCAATATGGATCTCGTCTCCCACGTCCACCATCTGCCCAAGGCAGGAGAAACGATTGCAAGCCATGACTTTATGCTGATTCCAGGCGGAAAAGGGGCGAATCAGGCAGTTGCTGCCGCACGTCTGGGCGCGCACGTATCCATGATCGGAATGGTGGGCGAGGATGAAAATGGCACCATCATGCTTGCGGGCATGACAGAGGCGCAGGTTCATGTCGAAGGAATCAAGCGCGCGGGTACGACTGGCATGGCCTTCATCAATGTCAGCGATGACGGGGAAAACAACATTGTGCTGGTTCCCGGAGCCAATGCACAAGTGAGCATAGAGCACATCGATGAGAACCTGTCGATTATCGAGCAGAGCGACGTCGTGCTGTTGCAGCTGGAAATCCCGCTCCACGTCGTGGAATACGTCGTGAAAAAGGCAGCTGCGCTCGGCAAGCTGGTCATTTTGAATCCGGCTCCGGCAAAGGCACTCTCGCAGGAACTGTTACAGCATGTGCACACCTTGACGCCGAATGAAACGGAGCTGGCCATTTTGAGCGGTCTGCCCGTCACGACGCCGGAAGAAGCCGGGGAAGCGGCGAGAAAGCTTTTGGCAAGCGGTCCGAGACGGATCATTGTCACCCTGGGCGAAAAAGGCGCGCTTTTGGTCACGGAGGAGAAAACCGTGCATGTGCCTGCTTGTCGGGTCGAGCCAGTGGATACGACAGCGGCAGGCGATTCGTTTACCGCAGCTTTTGCCGTGGGCATGGCAAAAGGGATGTCGGATGTGGAAGCAGCCGGATTTGCCAGCAAAGTGGCTGCGATCGTCGTGACCAGACGCGGGGCGCAGCCATCGCTGCCCACGCTGGCAGAAGTAGAGGCGCACTCCTTTTAGCGAGCGTCTGTACCTTTCTATCATGTCATGGACGAAAACGAAAGAAAAAGCAAACGTGTTTTGGAGCGCAATGTTCCAAAGACGCGTTTGCTTTTTGTTTTTAGGAACGCTTCTGCAACAGCTCCAACACCCACTCGCACCAGGCGATATCTTCTTTCATGCGCCGTGATCCCCATGAAAGCAGCAAATAATCCCCAAATTCGGGATGGTTCGGATGGTCGGGCGGATACGAATGTTCGGCAGAATCACTCTCGTACTCCTTTAAGTAGTGCTCGTACATGTCCAAATGCTCGCGACATTGCTGGATGCGCTCGACAAACATCGTAGAGGCCGCTTTTTCGTCCGCCAATCCGAGGCAGTACGTTTTCAGCACCAGCTCGTCACGCAAAACAGGCTCTGCTGCCGGCTCGCTAAGCCAGACTTTTAGTGCAATCTGTCCTTTTTCTGTAATGGAATACACTTTTTTATCAGGACGATCCGTCTGGTGGATGCGAGTGAACTCCAGATAGCCCTCCTGTTCCAGCTTCGCCAGCAGCGGGTAAATTTGGCTGTGCTTGGCCTGCCAAAATGGTTGCAGCTGGAGCATCAAATCATAGCCGGAGCTTGGTGTGCGGGCAACCAGCCCGAGGAGTCCATACGCGAGTGTGTTCAAAGTGAAAAGCCCCCTGACTTTAGCGAATATCAACCTCATTATAGGAAGGGTTTTCTGGCGAAGCAAGAGAGAACCTGCGTCCTGTATAGCTTCTCCCAAGCGAAAGCAGAAAATCCAAAGTTACCCTCTTGAAAGTCAAAGAAGGTCAAACTATAATAAAGTCATCGAAGGTCAGAAATGGTCAAACAACCGTTGACCTGTCGAACACACAAATAAGAAAAAATCCAAAAGCATGATTTTGGGGGTATGAAACATGCAATGTGAAATCTGCAAACAACGACAAGCAACTGTGTCCGTCCATATACGCGTGCAAGACAAGCAGCAAGCCTACAACCTGTGCCGGGAGTGCAATGCCAAGCTCGGCAGCAAAATGGGAGTAGGGATGGGCTTCAGCCCGTTCTCTTCCTTCTCCGGTCTGGACGACTTCCTGCAAGGCTTCGCACAAGCGCAGGCCCATGCAAAAGGCGGTCAACAGCCGAACATGAAGGGACAGGCGACAACTGCGGACAGAGGCGGCCTTCTGGACGAACTGGGGCGCAATCTGAACGATGCGGCCCGCGCAGGGCTGATTGATCCGGTCATCGGACGCGACCAGGAAATCGAGCGTGTGATCGAGATTTTGAACCGCCGCAACAAAAACAACCCGGTGCTCATCGGGGAGCCGGGTGTAGGGAAGACGGCAATTGCCGAAGGTCTGGCCTTGCGCATTACGGAAGGTCAAGTGCCTGCCAAGCTGAAAAACAAGCAAGTGTACGTGCTGGACGTGGCTTCCCTGGTCGCAGGCACGGGGATTCGCGGACAATTCGAGGAAAAGATGAAGCAAGTGATTGCCGAGCTGCAATCGCGCAAAAACGTCATCCTGTTCGTGGATGAAATTCATTTGCTGGTGGGAGCAGGCTCTGCGGAAGGCTCGATGGACGCCGGAAACATTCTCAAGCCTGCCCTGGCGCGCGGCGAGCTGCAACTGGTTGGGGCCACTACCTTAAAAGAGTACCGCGTCATTGAAAAGGATGCCGCGCTGGAGCGCCGCTTGCAGCCTGTGATGGTCAAAGAGCCGACAGTGGAGGCCGCTATCGAGATTTTGCAAGGACTGCGTCCGAAATACGAAGCTTTCCACCAGGTCGCTTACTCCGATGACGTGCTCCGCGCCTGCGTCGAATACTCGCATCGTTACATCCAGGATCGCTTCCTGCCTGACAAGGCGATCGACCTGATGGATGAAGCCGGATCGCGGCTGAATCTCCGCTCTTCTGCGGCAGATACGAGCCAGCTGCATGAGCGTCTGGCGCAAATTAACCAGGAGAAAAAAGCAGCGACCGAGCAAGAAAATTACGAGCAAGCTGCCCGCCTGCGCGATGAGGAAGCGGAAATTCTCGGCAAGCTGGATCAGCTTGATGGGGCCGCTAATCGCACGAAAGTGGAAGTATCGGATATTCAGGAGATGATCGAGCAAAAAACAGGCATCCCTGTCCGCAAGCTGCAAAGCGACGAGCAGGAGCGGATGAGAAATTTGGCTGCTCACCTGGAAGCCAAAGTCATCGGGCAATCGGAAGCTGTCGCACAGGTCGCCAAGGCGATTCGCCGCAGCCGCGCCGGGTTGAAGCCGAAAAATCGGCCAATTGCCTCCTTCCTGTTCGTCGGACCGACTGGCGTAGGGAAGACAGAGCTGTCCAAAGCGCTCGCCGAGGAGCTGTTCGGCACGAGAGAATCGATGATTCGCCTCGACATGAGCGAATACATGGAGAAGCATTCCGTCTCCAAGCTGATCGGTTCGCCTCCAGGCTATGTGGGCCACGAGGAAGCGGGACAGTTGACCGAGCGAGTGCGCCGCAATCCGTACAGCATCATTTTGCTGGATGAGATCGAAAAGGCGCACCCGGACGTCATGCACATGTTCCTGCAAATTTTGGAGGATGGCCGCCTGACAGACAGCCAGGGCCGTACCGTGAGCTTCAAGGAAACAGTCATTATCGCAACGAGCAATGCCGGAGTGGCTGAGCGCAAAAAAGCGTTAGGCTTCGGCGCCGAGGAACAGCAGCCTGGCACTGTGCTTGATTCGCTGGGAGCGTACTTCAAACCGGAATTTTTGAACCGCTTCGACTCGATTATTTCTTTCGCTCATCTGGAAAAACAAGACTTGGTGCAAATCGTGGAGCTGCTGCTCCAGGAAGTCGTGCTGAATCTCGGCGAGCAAGGAATCGAGCTTGAAGTGACAGACGCTGCCAAAGAAATGTTGGCTGAGCTGGGCTACAATCCCGCTTTCGGGGCACGCCCGCTGCGTCGCGTGATCGCCCAGCAGGTCGAAGATGGCATCGCCGATCTGTTGATGGAGGAAGCGGATGTGCGCAAGATCGTGGTGGAAGTTGAGGAAGAAGCGATTCGCGTGAAAAAAGCATAAGGGTTTGTCCCAAAAAGAGTCCCTGACGGCTAGACAGGGACTCTTTCTTTCCTATATAGAGATAGAAGCGAGCGTTTGCGAAAAAAGAGATTGCTATTGGCTTGCAAGCTGAAGATTTCGCATCGGAACCCATCCGTATTCCCGGTTGGTGGACATACACCATCCCCAGCCATTCAGCTCTTGGAGCAACTCAACCGTATCTCCTTCATTTACATCTAGCTCTTTTGCGGAGTAATTTTCCGTAATGATGCCTTCCTTGTCCTTTGCTTGAATAATCTGTTCAGGCACCCAGCCTTCCATGCTATGGTCAAGCGTATAGCAGTACCTCCAGTTCCTCCAACCGTCGGGATCATCGTCGACTCGACCGAGTATGACGGTTTGACCTTGAGTCAATTCAATGGGGGTAGGGTAGTTTATTCGGTGCTGAATCATGACTTTATATGTTTGGCTCATATTGCAGCTCCTTTCTGAATAACGGTTCAAGCCAGGCTACAAGCTGATCATTCCCCTGCTTGCTTGTTGGCAGTTTGCATCAGCTGTTTTTTGGCCCGCATTTTTCGCACCAAAAGTCCGATCAGCAAAATCGGGATCATCAGCAAGAACACGTACAGGGAGGCGTGACCGACCATATTTTCCGCCATCCGCCCGTAAAAGTAAAACAGGAAACCGACGAGGTAAAATTTCACGGCTCTGCCGATTGCGGCATAACCGATCAGCTTCCAGAGCGGATAATTCAGACAGCCGGACAAGATCGTGAATACTTTGAACGGAATCGGGGTGAAGGAGCCGACAAAAATGGCGACTTCGCCTCTTTTTTGAAACATCTCGGTTGCCGAGTCAATCCACTCTTTTTTGAGCAGTTTGTACAGGACAGAGTGGCCGAGCAGTTTACCGAGAAAGTAGCCGACGGGTGTACCAACCAGACACGCGATATATCCTGCGGTTGCAATCCATAAAGCAGCGGATGGATCAATCAGGCTTAATGAAACTTGCAGAAAGAATACAGGAATGGGGAAGATGACGGCGTCTGCAAAAGAATGGATGACGACTCCCCAAATGCCGTATTCCATCAAAAAATCTAAAACGTTCTGAACCATTTCATTCTCCTTTGTCCATCTCATGCGATCCGCCTGCTGCGACGGATAAAAATGGGTAGAGTCGTGTGGCGTAACGATGTTGTATACAAATTAAGACGGATATTCCCGAAATATGGTTACGGTTGCTGCTTTTGCAAAAACTTTTTTCTTTCATTATAACCGCATCGCATGCAATACTGCCATCAACTCGTCAATTCCTTTTTCCACCGATTCGGCCTTGGCGTTGGATACATTCAGCTTCAAAATATTTTCCCGGGGAAACAGGGGCAAATAATGCCTGTCTGCCGCTTCCAACAAGATCGAGCGTTTTTTAGCCAGCTGGATCAGACGGGATGCGTCAACTCGCGGGTCCAGCACAAGATGCGTGTGAATCCCCGGATAAGGCAGAGGGCGAAACGCAAACAGAGCGTCAGCGCGGGCTGCATGGGCGAGCAGCGCTTCTGTCAGAAGCTTCGATCGGAGCTGATACGATTGGCGGATTTTTTGCCTGTGCCGTTCAAACATGCCGCTTTTCAAATAAATTTCCAGCGCGGCTTGGGACAGCATGGAGCTATCGATGTCCCGCAGCCGTTTGAACTGCAAAAACGACTCGCACAGCGCATCGGGAATGACGGCGACACCGAGGCGCAGCCCGGGAAAAATGATTTTGGAATAGCTTTTCATGTAAATCGTCCGCTCGAAACGATCGTAGGAGAACAGCGGGTCTGCCTTGCTGTCATGCTCCAAATCTGCCATATGGTCGTCTTCCACGATGTAAACGTTGTAGCGGTGGGCCAGTTCGGCAATGCGCTGTTTTTCCTTGCGGGTATACGACGTTCCGAGCGGGCTGTGAAAGCGCGGCATCGTGTAAAAAAATTTGATCTTTTCTGTCCGGAAAATGCGCTCCAGCTCGTCCAGATCAATTCCTTGCGCCGTTCGCATGATCCCAGTCACCGGAATGTTGTGCATCTGCAAGTAATCGATAAACAGATGGTAGCTCGGCTGCTCGATCAGGACGGTTTCCCGCCCGTTGGGGAACGGAATCGTACACAAAAGCGACAGCGCCTGCTGAACGCCGGATGTGATGAAGATGTTCGCTGGCTTGGCAAAAACCTGATGGTTGGCCAAATGCTTGGCGATCACGGGGATGAGCGTAGGCAGCCCTTTGGCGGTGCCGTACAGGAACAGGTCGTTGCGGTATGTCTCAATCGCTTTGTTGATACAGTGTTGAAAGTCAAGGTACGGAAACACGTCAGGATCAGGGGCAGAGGTGGCGAAGTCGATGCTGTTACAGTTGTTTGGCTCGCTGTCTCGCTGCTTTTTGACGACGTAAAAGCCGCTGCGGTCTACCGAGTAGATCAGATGACGTTTCTCCAACTCGTTCAGCGCCTGGATCACCGTGCTGTTGCTGCATTGATATTGGGTTGCCAACTCGCGGATGGACGGCAGCTTGTCGCCATCCTGGTAGGTGTTGCCCTCGATCAGCGTCTCCAACTCGTTCTGCAATTGCAAATATTTATGCATGAAATCCCTTCCTGGCGCATGGACTTTGTATCGGTACAGATCGTCTTTTTTTGCATTGTAGCATGATTGCCGCCCCATTACTATGAAAGCAGGAAATAATTGCTGCATAGGCAACGATTGGGGAGAGATCAGCTTGAAGGATCAACATAAAGCTATAGGGGCCGCACTTTTGAATGCCATGATCGTCGGCTTGTCGTTTATTTTCGTAAAAATGGCGCTGACGTCAGCCACTCCGATGGACGCGATGGCGCACCGCTTTACGATCGCTTTTGTCGCCGCGACGATTCCCGTTTTGTTCGGATGGGTCCGGCTGTCGATCAAGCCGCGCGACATTTTGGTCATTTTGCCATTGGCTTTGCTCTATCCGGCGCTGTTTTTCGGGCTGCAAACGTTTGGACTGGTGTACACGACCGCGTCGGAAGCCGGGATCATTGTCGCCACCGTTCCGATTTTCACGATGGTCATGGCCGCTTTTTTTCTCGGCGAGACATCTACGTGGCTGCAAAAGTTTTGTACGCTGCTGTCTGTAGCAGGTGTCGTGTTCATTTTCGCGATGAAGGGCGCAGGGGTAGGGATGGGCAGCAGCCTCGGCACCATTTTGATCTTGCTCTCGGCCTTGTCGCTCGCGGGGTATAGCGTGTTGGCGAAGAAGATGACGAAAGCCTTCCATTATATAGACGTCACGTATATGGTTTCCGTAATCGGCTTTTTGGCCTTCAACGCGCTGGCCTTGATCCAGCATGGCGCAAACGGCACGCTGTCGGAGTTTTTCCTGCCGCTCACGCATTCGTCGTTTATTATCTCGGTGCTCTATTTGGGTGTGCTGTCTTCTTTGGTGACATCTTTCATGACGAATTTTGCCTTGTCGAAAATGGAAGCGTCGAAGATGAGTGTTTTCAACAACTTGTCAACGCTCGTGACGATTGCCGGGGGTGTGGCGCTTCTCGGGGAACAGATCGCCTACTACCACCTGCTCGGAGCGCTCATGATCATTCTCGGTGTCATCGGGACGAATTTCCTGGGAAAGAAAAAAGGAACCGCGGTAGACACCAACGGGAAGCTCAAATCGCAATCTTTGTAAGAACAAACGCACAGGAAAAACGGAGCAGAGACTGTTGGGCTGCTCCGTTTGTTTTTGTCCGCTGACAGGAGGGACCAGCCGCAAAAAAATCAGGACCAATGCGGGTGAAACTGTTTACAAAAGTCGACATACACGATATAGTTACCTAGATTGTTGCTATGAGTATAATGACATATGGTGAGATGACGGAATGAAAACGATTATTCATCTGGATTCAATTGAAAAAAGCTTTCAGGGTACTGTCGTCGTCCCCTCTTTTTCTCTCTCCATTGAAGAAGGGGAGTTTTTGACGTTGCTCGGCCCCAGCGGCTGCGGCAAGACGACGCTTTTGCGGATGATTGCAGGGTTTGAGGAGCCGACTTCCGGGGATATTTTCCTCGACGAGAAGCCGCTCACCCATGTGCCGCCTTATCAGCGGGATATGAACATGGTGTTCCAGCAGTACGCCCTGTTTCCGCATATGACTGTCGAACAAAACATTTTGTTCGGTTTGAAAATGAAAAAAGTAAGTGCAGCAGAGCAAAAACAGCGCCTGGAGGAAGTTTTGCAGTACGTGCAGCTGACCGAGCTGAGAAAACGTACGCCAAAGCAACTGTCCGGCGGCCAGCAGCAGCGTGTGGCGATTGCCCGGGCGATCATCAACAATCCGCGCGTCCTTTTGCTGGACGAGCCGCTTGGCGCCCTGGACTACCAACTGCGCAAAAGCTTGCAGCTGGAACTGAAAAATCTGCAAAAGAACCTCGGGATCACGTTTATTTACGTAACCCATGACCAGGAAGAAGCAATGGCCATGTCGGACCGGATCGCCGTCATGAACAAAGGACGGATCGAACAGATCGCTTCTCCTGCCGAGATTTACAACCATCCGCAGACGCTGTTCGTCGCTACTTTCATCGGGGAAAACAACATTTTCCGCGACAATGGGACGAATACAGCTGTCCGCCCGGAAAAGATCAAGCTGTACCAGCCAGAAGCAGACAAGGACAAGCACAAAAAGCTGGGAACGATTGCTGACGCGGTATTCCTCGGCAACCTGCGCAAAGTGTTCATCCGCCTCGACGGTCAAGACATGACAGTCATGGCCCATCAGTACGCAGGAGACGGTCTGGACTGGAAGGTGGGAGATCGGGTAGCCATTGGTTGGGCGCAGACGGACGAGGTGATCCTGACTTGTTGAACAAAAAGCCGGTAAAACTGCTCGCAGCACCCGCCCTTTTGTGGATGGGTGTGCTTTTCGTCCTGCCCATGCTTATGATTGCGCTGATGTCCTTCCTCAAAAGAGGCACATACGGGCAAGTTGTCTATGAATTTACGCTGAACAATTACGTGCGCATTTGGGACCCGCTGTACGGGCAAATTTTTGCGGACACGCTGGTAGTTGCCATTTTGACAACGGTGTTGTCGATCGTGTGCGGCTATCCGCTTGCGTATTACATTTCCCGCCTGGAAAAGTCGTCCCAGCAAATTTGGCTGTTGCTTGTGATGATTCCGTTCTGGATCAACTTTCTGGTCCGTTCCTACGCCTGGGTGATCATCCTGCGCTCCCAGGGGGTCGTCAATACGATTTTGCAATCATTAGGGATTATTACGGAGCCATTGCCGCTTTTGTACAATTCCGGTTCGGTGCTTTTGGGGATGGTGTACACGCTGCTGCCGTTCATGGTGCTGCCGATTTACGTGTCCCTGGAGCAGATGGATCGCCGCAAGCTGGAAGCGGCGTACGATCTGGGAGCGACTCCGTGGAGAGCTTTCTGGCACGTTACGCTGCCGATGACCAAAACAGGCGTCGTCACCGGATCGATTCTCGTCTTTGTCTCCTCGATCGGGATGTTCGTCGTGCCGGACGTGATGGGCGGGGCGAAGTCGGCCCTGATCGGAAACGTGATTCAGAACCAGTTCCTTTCGGCGCGTGACTGGCCGTTTGGCTCGGCATTGTCGATCGTGTTGATGCTGTTGTCGATGCTCCTGATTCTTCTGTACTTCCGCGCTGTCAAAGCGGGCGAGGCAAAGGAGGGGGCAGCATGAAAACGTGGCGCAGACATACGCTTTCCGGCTACTCTTGGCTGATGCTGGTCTTCTTGTACTTGCCGATTGCGATTCTCGTTCTATATTCGTTCAATGACTCGCGGATCAACGCGACGTGGAACGGGTTTACATGGAAGTGGTACGTCTCTTTGTTTGACAACAGACAAGTCATGCAGGCGCTCATGAACAGCCTGTCCATCGGGGTGATCAGCAGCGTGCTGGCAACGGTTTTGGGCACGGCTGCGTCGCTCGCCATCAAGCATTACTCCTTGCGCTGGCGCAATGTCGTCAACGGGCTGATCTACTTGCCGATTGTGATTCCCGAGATCATGATGGGACTTGCCCTTCTCGTCTTGTTCAGCCAGGTGCACATGGAGTTGGGCAAGTGGACACTCATCATGGCCCACGTGACCTTTTCCATGCCGTATGTGATGGTGATCGTCTCCGCCCGCCTGGCCGATATGGGCAAAGAGCTGGAGGAGGCGGCGCAAGATTTGGGCGCTACCCCGTGGGGAACATTGCGTCATGTGACGCTGCCATTGATCATGCCCGGAATCGTCGCTGGCTTTTTGATGTCGTTTACTTTGTCGCTCGATGATTTCATTATTTCGTTCTTCGTAGCTGGTCCTAATTCGACCACGCTGCCATTGTACATTTACGGCCTGGTAAAACGCGGCGTATCCCCGGAAGTCAATGCGCTTTCGACGCTGTTGATCGCAAGCACGGTGCTGCTGGTGATTATTGCCGAGCTTTTCCGCCGCAAAGATTCCAAAAACGGTCAGATTCACTTTTAGTTGACCAGACGTATCCCATACCGATTTGGAGGTTGAGAAGAAAAAATGAAACGTTTCAAATCCATGATGATCGGCGCTTTGACCGCCGTACTCGCAGTGACAGCTGTCGGCTGCTCCTCGTCGTCCGAACCCGAGCAGCAAGTATTGAACATCTACAGCTGGGCAGACAATTTTGACCTGGATGTCATCAAAGATTTCGAGCAAAAGTACAATGTCAAAGTCAACTACGACGTGTACGGCAGCAACGAGGAAATGCTGGCAAAAATCCAGGCTGGCGCATCGGGCTACGATTTGATTCAGCCGTCCGATTACATGGTGGCAACGATGATTCAGCTCGGCCTTCTCGAAGAGTTGAACAAAGAAAACATTCCGAACATGAAAAACATCGTGTCTACGTTCAAGACGCCTCCTTTTGACAAGGAAAACAAATACTCGCTCGTGTACACGTGGGGAATCACCGGGATTGCCTACAACAAAAAGTATGTCAAAGAAACGCCGACAAGCTGGAACGATCTGTGGAACGAAGCGTACAAAGGTCGCGTCATCATGCTGAACGACCCGCGTGAAGTGATGGGGATGGCTCTGATCAAAAACGGCTTCTCCAACAGCACAACAAACAAGGACGAGCTGGCAAAGTCGTTCGCTGATCTGAAAAAAGTGCTGCCGAGCGTCATGGCTTTTGATACGGACAACATCAAGCAAAAAATGATCGCGGAAGAAGCGTGGATCGGTACGGTCTGGTCTGGCGACGCTGCGATTATTAACGGACAAAACCCGGATGTGGAGTACGTCATTCCAAAAGAGGGCGCGACGATCTGGGCAGACACGCTGGCGATTCCAAAAGGAGCCAAGCACAAAGATTTGGCGGAGAAATTCATCAACTACTTGATGGAGCCGGAAGTCAGCGTGAAAAACTACGAGTCGATCGGCTACAGCAACCCGAACGAACAGGCATATCCACTGCACAGCGAAGAATATCGCGCGAACAAAATGATCTTCCTGGACAAAGCGGACATCGCCCGCGCCGAGTGGCTGGTTGATGTCGGAGATACGTTGCAAGAATACGACCGCTACTGGACTGAGATGAAGAGCGGCCGATAAACCGAATTGCCACAAGCAGAAGAACCGAGATGGGATGAATGAAGCATCCTGTCTCGGTTTTTGTTTTGGGCACGGATGGGGTCAGGACGATTATGGAAAAACTACCTGCACCAGGGAAAGAAGGGCGGGAACGCCAGTTTTTGCTTCAAAAAATCGTCACAGCAGATAGCCCGATGGAGCCATACAGAAAAGTAGACGAGTTTGATAGGATTAAGGACGAAAAGGCGAAGGAAGTAGGTGATATGCTGATGCACAGCATAAAGCGACTATGGACCGTGCTTTCGCTGGCCTTTTTTCTGGTGCTTGCGATTGGAACGAATTTGGCTTACGCCCATGCCGGCATGATGGGCAGCAGTCCGCAAGACGGCGAGCTGCTACAGACGAATCCGGGGCAAATCTCCATGAGGTTTACCGAAACACTGGAGCCTGACCTTGTCACCATACGTTTGTTTGATTGGGACGGGAAAGAAATACAAATGCAACGCCCGACTCTTCAGCCGGGAGACGCTTCGCAGGCCAATGCGCAGCTTCCGGCCGATTTGGCGGAAGGCACGTATTCCGTCATCGTCTCGGTCGTGTCCGAGGACGGCCATCCGGTAGAGGAGCGCCTGACCTTTTCGATCGGGCAAAAGAGCGCGGTAGTCGTGCCGCCGGGTGAAAACAAGACCGACACGAATTACTTGATTGTGTATCGCTACCTCGCCCAAGGGATCATTTTGCTGGGCGGCGGACTGTATTTGATCGCAGCGTGGGGACAGCGCTACGGCTTGCCGAAGCTCGCGGCACTGATCGGAATCGGCAGACAGATCGGCTGGGCGCTTGCGATCGTGGGACTTATTTTTCTCTGGTTTTTGTACGACGAGTCACTGAAGGCTGTTTCTTTGACCGACGCCTTGCTGCATGTGGACAGCAACTTGCTGATGCAGTCTCCCTTTGCCGTCATGCTGATCGTCTCCTTTATTCTCTTGCTGCTTTTGGCGATACCGGGCATGGTGTCTGGCTGGTATGCGGGCATATGGGTGTTGTTGATCAGCGCGCAAGCTTTTGGCGGTCATGCTTGGGGAATTGTTCCCGTCTGGCTGTCGATCGTGCTGCGGCTGCTGCATGTGCTCACAGTGGCACTCTGGCTGGGGGCGCTCGTCTACCTGCTCTTGGTGTCCAAAGAGGCGGAGCGGGGCAATGAGCCGTTCAAGCGGTTCTTTTTGCGCCTGGTTGCGACAGCGGCTGTGCTTGCTGTTGTGACGGGAGTATTCATGCTGCTCGTACAAACGGACGTGACGAGCATTCTCGCAAGCTCGCTTGCCTGGAACTACCTGCTGTACGGAAAAATCGTCAGCGTCGTCATCATGCTGGCGCTCGCCTACAGACAGACAAAGCGCTGGCGGGGAAGCAACCAGTTGCAGAGGAAGTGGCTGCGCTGGGAAATCGTTTTTGGCATCGTCGCTGTGTTGGCAGGGCTGTGGATGAGTCAAACCAACTACCCGACCGACGCGACAAACAAAACAGACACGACAAACACACAAGCCGCTTATGCAAGCAGCGACAAACTAGGAGGGTTTTCTCGATGAACATGAAAAAATGGATGAGCAGTGTATTGGTGGCAGGAGCTGTCCTGACGCTCGCGACAGCAGCACAGGCGCACGTCAACGTCTATCCGAAAGAAACGACTACCGGATCGTATGAAAAATACACCGTTCGCGTTCCTGTAGAAAAAGACGTCAACACAGTGAAGGTAAAGCTGGAATTTCCGGCTGGCGTAAAAGTAAACACCGTTCAGCCTGTTCCTGGCTGGAGCTATGAATTTGAAAAAGACAAGGACGGCGTGAACACGGCACTTGTCTGGACAGCGACAAACGGCGGGATCAAAGCGCACGAGTTCATGGAGTTCGCTTTTGTCGGGGCGAATCCGAAAGAAGAAGGCACGCTGGCGTGGAAAGCGTACCAAACGTATGCGGATGGCGAGGTAGTGGAGTGGACAGGCGACAAGGATGCCAAGACTCCAGCGTCCGTGACGACTGTCAAAGCAGGTGTTGGCGAGGCTGGACACGATCATGGCCATGGTGCAGCAGAAGCGACAACTCCGGCTCCTGCGACCGGTCAAGCAGCAGCAAGCGCAGGCACAAGCAACACGTTGCCTCTGGTGCTTTCCGGACTGGCGCTCTTGCTCTCCATCGTGGGGCTGTTCAGAAAGAAAGCATAAGAGAGATAGAGTAGCGGAGAAGAAACACGGCGGGAAAAACCGTGCAGCGAGCAACATGCTGCGCGGTTTCTTATTTTCCCCTACCTTTTTGGGCGGAATCTCCTTATAATTATGACTAATTACTTTCGGAGGTGTTAAATGATGTCAGTCATCAAATTGGAGCAAGCAAGTAAACAGGTAGGAAAACAATACAATCGGCAGTGCGGCACGTGCGGTTTTTCTTCGCGATAAGGAACGATTGAAGTAGCCTGTTCACGGCTGAAAAATGACGGAACGTGTCCTCTGCCAGAATAGGTGGAGACTGCTTCCATGGTTATGAATGCAACGACTGTATATATGGTCAAACGTT
Organism: Brevibacillus sp.; assembly: GCF_003521185.1. NCBI lineage: Bacteria > Bacillati > Bacillota > Bacilli > Caryophanales > Paenibacillaceae > Brevibacillus > Brevibacillus sp. The sequence goes on along the minus strand of NZ_DOTK01000037.1, from coordinate 149,002 downwards.
TTATGGCGTCACTCGCCAACACGACGATGTTTACGACTTACGCGATCTTTTACATCGCGACATTGGGCCTGAACCCGTTCGAGCTTTTGCTGGTCGGTATGGTGCTGGAGCTGTCCGTCCTGCTGTTTGAGGGTGTGACAGGCGTGGTGGCCGATACGTACAGCCGCCGTCTGTCCATTATCATCGGGATGTTTCTGTTGGGGATCGGCTTTGCGCTGCAAGGGATTCTTCCCGTGCTCGATGGCTGGCTGCCTTTTGTCTCTGCGTTTGTTTGGGTCTTGATTGCCCAACTGTTTTTTGGCGTGGGCGATACGTTCGTCAGTGGAGCCGACACAGCGTGGATTGTGGATGAGGTGGGCGAGGAAAAGCTGGGCAGCATCTTTATGCGCGCGAAGCGTTACTCGCTTTTGGCGAATATGCTCGGAATCGGGCTGAGTGTGTGGCTGTCTACGCTGGCCCCGAACTTGCCGTATTTGTTTGGCGGGTTGATCTACCTGGCACTGGGCGTTTTTCTGATCTTCTTTATGAAAGAAACGGGCTTTACCCCAAGAGAGAGGGAGAAAGGCACGTCCCAGTGGAAAGAGATGAGCGAGACGTGGCTGTCGGGAGCGCGAGTCATTCGCAAAGAGCCGATTTTGCTGTTGATTTTGCTGGTGACGCTGTTTACAGGAGCAGCTTCCGAAGGGTATGACCGCTTGCATGAAGCGCATTTGATTTCCGAGATCGGCTTCCCGCAGGTTGCCGGGATTTCCATGGCGATGTGGTTCGGAATCATCGCTGCGCTGTCCAGCTTGCTTGGGCTGTTCGCTGTCAGCTTTGCCGAGAAGCGGCTGGATGTCAACAACGAACGGATCGTCGTCGTCGGCATGTTCGTGTTGACGGCCTTGAAAATCGCGGCGGTCATCGCTTTTGCTACCGCCCCCGATTTTGGCTGGGCGCTGGTTGCCTTGCTTATGATCGGCGTGATCGATTCACTCACCAGTCCCTTGTACGAGACGTGGCTGAATTTGAATATCGAGAGCAGTGTGCGGGCGACGGTTTTGTCGATGATGAGCCAGTCCAACGCGCTTGGACAGACGATGGGGGGACCTGTAGTCGGCTGGATCGGGCATCGGCTGTCGATTCGCGCTTCCTTGATTACGGCAGGCTTGCTGCTGATTCCGATTCTCGCTGTGTTCGGTCGAGTGCTGCGTAAACGTTAGACGGTGCATAAATGAAGGAAGAAACGATCTCCGCGGATTTGAAAAGTAACTGATCCAATTTCGATAGAGTAATTCTATACTCGTCGTTTTGCTCGCACCTGACTTAATAGGAAGAGGTAGGCATCGACTTAACGCGGACCCTGTTAATTCTTTCATACGGTTTTTAAGTACTGTTTATAAAATCCTTTCACTTACAACTTCAAGACCTTCATCAATGTCCTTTGTAGCCAGTAGTTGCCACATCGCTGCCACTTCAGTGCCGTCTAGGGGATCAGCTATATCCCAGTAAATAATAACACCCTGCATTCCCGATTCTGCTATCCCCTCGCAAAGATTTAGCTTGAATGAACAAACGCAGCTACTTCCCTTTTCTTTCATAACAAGGAAAAATGCAAAGAGAACCAGCTAGTTGGGGTTCTCTTTGCATTTTATATTTGATATTAATATTTTACTTTACTTAAACAACTTAAACGTTCCCGTGTTTTTCTTATTATTAAATTCGATGCTTTCAAAATACTGACTTTGTACTTCATCATCATCATCATACAGTACTGTTTTTAAAACTATCCCAGTTTTGTTGTCTATCCAGAATTTCTGCCTGTCCCCAATTTTAAGTTGTGCATTCGAGATTTCAATCACGGTTACATCTCTTTCCAAATATTTTTCCTCACCAAGAACATTCATGTCGCCTCTTCTAAAAACACTTTGTACATACATTTCGGGGTGAAGCATCTCATTGACGTTCCCAATTGGAAGGAAAGTACCGTTTAAGTTAAGCCTAACTTCGTTATCATCTTTCTTATTTTCCTTTAAATTTTGTGATTCCCTTATACTTTGTGTTGGAAATGGATTAGACTCAACAATTTGACCTTTGTCTTCCTTGATTTGTACTGATTTTCCATCGTTAACTGCTTCAAAATAAACGTCCTTATCATTTGAATTAGGAATAAACTTTACGTAATAACGATCAGGCTGCGCTATAACTACCTCGGTTATAGAATTTTCTACTTCACCCGTTTTGACGATAGTCCCTGAAAGGGAACCGTAATTATCGTTGGCTTTAAACATTTTTGCACCAATGATTGGTTCTTCTTTTAACTCTGCTACTGAATTGACGTATTGTGATTTCGAATTAGCCTCCGTTATTTCCGGTTTACTAAGGTGCATATATCCATATATACCGACTCCTAAAGTGGCACCTGCAACAATACTGCCTATGATCTTTTTTGAATTGCTCATGATAGTGCTCCCCCCTGACAAATTTAGTTCTTAAATCGAACTTCGTCCCAAACAACTTTGGATGACGAAGAAGCCAAATTATTTGACATACCTATTGATGAGTAGCTATCTCCATAATATGTTCCTAGAATAACCCATTCATTAGAATAGTTGAGTTGATTTACATTAAGATCTACCCTTTGCCCATCTTCATACCAAACATGATATTTGACGGAACCAGTAGAATTACAACTCGGAATGTAAACCGCGTATTCAGTACGTCCATTAAGTTCTTTGGCCCACTCTCCCGTAGAAGTTGGACTACTGCTACCATAATACCAGTAGCTTTTACCATCATAACCGCAGCTACTCGTACTATTCATTACCCCTGACGACCACCACCCTGAGGAAATATCCCCATTATAGACGTAAGATGTCGCGGCGAAAGCGGAAATTGACGACAATACGGATAACGTAAGTAGCAGTGTAAAAACTACTAAAGACTTGCGAAGTTTCACAAGAATCCCCCTTACTTGTAATTCTTTTACATATTTATAAATACATCATGTTCTTTTGTAAATAAAGGGACTTTTCTCTTATTATTGTAAAATTAGTGTTTTATATGATTTCAATGTTATAAGGATGACATTAAAAATACATCTCAGCATTATAACCTACGCACCGGATGGTTAGTGGCTTCAATAACTCTATCGGAGGTCATTCTGTGTTGTGCTTTGAAAATAACGTATTGTAATACTTTTACCATGTTCGGTAATGAAACTTTTGGCATGTGTCCCGATAGGCTGCATGCCTTTTTGATGCGCATGTGGGCAGGCTGACCGTTCCAACTGATTCCAAAAGTGGGAGCAAGCTTGTGGTATACTTAGGTAACAAACATTGTTTCTTGTAGGATGGAGAGGGAGTGGATACAGATGGAAGTTTTTATTCTCATCGTCGTCGTATTTGTAATCTTAGTCATTGTCTTTGCAAACAAAGCCAAAACTGGCACAACCAGACGCTCGTACTCAAATTCTACCGATAGCAGCAGCTCCTTCTACGCCGACAGCAGCCATCACCATCGCGACCGTGATACAGATGGAGATTGGAGAAGCAGCGACAGCGGCAGTGACTACAGCAGCAGCAGCGGCAGTGATAGCGGAGGCGGAGACAGCGGCGGAGGCGGCGGTGGAGACTGACGCTTTTGCCACGCCGCGTTGTATGTTACAATGATTGGGAAAATGATTCCAAACCATAAATGGTGCGGTCTTGAAAAGGAGAGATGTTTTATGTCAAACATGAAAAACGCTCAGAGTGTAGGAAGTTTCGTCGCAGGAATCCTCCTTTCAAGCGGAAAATAACACCGTTCACAAAATGAGGATTCGACTGCGACTGGTGTTGGCGTACGGCCAATCATTAACCATTTGCAGGGGGAATCCGTAGTGAATCAAGCAACCAATCAATCAACATTGCAATCTTTGGGCTGGAATGAGCATTTTGCCAATCTGTTTGCCCCTTATGCCGAAGAAGGCTTCAGCGTGGGAAGAATCTCGCTGGAACATAAACGCATTTACCGTCTGATGAGCGAGCATGGCGAGCTGTTGGGCGAAGTCACGGGCAAGCTGCGCTATGAGGCGACGGGTCGCGAGGATTATCCGGCGGTAGGAGACTGGGTAGTCATCAAGGCGCGTCCCGAGGAAAAGAAAGCCTCGATTCATGCGCTGCTCCCGCGCAAGAGCAAGTTTTCGCGAAAAGTGGCCGGGGAAACGGTCGAAGAACAAATCGTGGCAGCCAACGTCGATACGGTCTTTTTGGTGACTGCCTTGAACAACGACTTTAATATACGCAGGATGGAGCGTTATCTCATCCTCGCCTGGGAAAGCGGAGCCAATCCGGTGATCGTGCTGTCCAAGGCTGATTTGTGCGACGATCTGGAAAAGTGCATGGCTGAAGTGGAAACCGTTGCGATCGGCGTGCCCGTGCACGTAGTCAGTGCAGAGCAGGGAGAAGGGCTGGAACAGCTCGCACCTTACCTGGGCAGCGGACAGACGGTGGCGCTCATGGGCTCGTCGGGGGTCGGCAAATCGACGCTGATCAACAAGCTGAGCGGAGCAGACCGTCAAAAAGTAAGCGGCGTTCGCGACGGAGATGATCGCGGACGGCATACGACGACGCACCGCGAGCTGTTCCAGTTGCCAGGTGGCGCTCTCATGATCGACACGCCGGGAATGAGAGAATTGCAGCTGTGGGAAGCCGATGAAGGATTCCGTGGCGCTTTTGACGATGTCGAGAAGCTGGCGGAAGACTGCCGATTCAGCGATTGCCAGCACGGGCGGGAGCCGGGCTGTGCCGTCCGGGAAGCGATTGCGGATGGCACATTGAAGCAGGCTCGCTTCGACAGCTATTTGAAGCTGCAACGGGAACTGGCTCATCTGGCGCGCAAGGAAGACGCCAGGCTGGCAGCGGCCGAGAAAGACAAATGGAAGAAAATGACGATGCAGCATCGCAGCAAAAAGCCTAAGCGATAAACGAAAAGACCCTCGAAGCTTCGGGGGTTTTTTCCGTTTTTCAGCAAGCAAAAACAGCTTGGCAGACTTTCAGAAATTTACCCTTGATCACAGCAAGCCAGTTGTGATAGATTTGGTCAAGACCCAGCAAACAGGCTGGGTAATAGGCAGAAGAAGTGCTCGTATAATTTTGGGAATAAGGCCCAACAGTTTCTACCGGGTGACCGTAAATCGCCTGACTACGAGTGAAATAGCGTCTGTTTGGCATCGCGGCTGCCGTTCCTTTGTTCTTCGCAACAAAAGGAGTGGTTTTATCCCGATTCGAACGGCGCTGACACGCATTTGTTGGCGTGCTGCACCTAAAGGGAAAAATGCCCCGAGGGACAGTTTCACTTGGCGTTGGTTTTATTACCTGAGCCTGCTTGTGAACTGTCCGTTCGGGGCTTTTATTTTTTTCACCAGGTTTGAGCGAGTGGCGTTGGCAGGCAACGTCCGAGTGTTGATGGAGGAGGAAGAACAGATGAAGGAATTGCAAGAGCGCATTGTCCAGGACGGCAAAGTGTTGTCCGCATCCGTGTTGAAGGTGGATGCGTTTTTGAACCATCAGGTAGACCCGCAGCTGACGATGAAAATCGGGGAGCGCTTCGCCGAGCTTTTCGCAGGTGAAAAGATTACGAAAGTATTGACGATTGAGGCAAGCGGCATTCATTTTGCGCTGGCGACGTCGTTTGCCCTCGGTGTGCCTTTTGTATACGCGAAAAAGAAAAAGGCCGTGACGCTGACGGAAGACGTGTACTCGGCTCCTGTGCACTCGTTTACCCGCCAGGAAACGTATCAGATCAGTGTGTCCAAGCAGTACCTGTCTGCCGATGACCGCGTGCTGATCGTCGACGACTTCCTTGCGACAGGAGCAGCTTTGATTGGGTTGACCCAAATCATCAAAGATGCGAATGCTCATCTGGTCGGCATCGGAGCCGTGATCGAGAAAAGCTTCCAGGAAGGTCGCGGACTGCTGGAGCAAGCGGGTGTGCGCATTGAATCGTTGGCCCGTATCGAGTCCATGTCGCCAGAAGGCATTCACTTTATTCAACCGGAATCTGTTCGCGTCTAAAACCGATCGATCAAGAGGAGAGAAGATTACTTCATGCTATCCAAACAAAAGATAGTTACTTTAGGTTTGCAGCACGTTTTGGCGATGTATGCCGGTGCTGTTGTCGTGCCGCTCATTATTGGCGGGGCTTTGAACCTGACTCCCGCCCAGATTGCCTATTTGATTGCCGCTGACTTGTTTACGTGCGGGATCGCCACCCTGTTGCAGGTGATCGGCACGCGTTACACCGGGATTCGTCTTCCGGTCGTGCTCGGGTGTACGTTTACAGCGGTAGGGCCGATTATTGCGATTGCCTCGACGAGCAATTTGGCGACGGCCTACGGGGCCATTATCGTTTCCGGTTTGTTTGTAGTATTGGCAGCTCCCCTGTTTGGCAAGCTGCTGCGGTTTTTCCCGACGGTGGTGCAAGGTTCCGTCGTGACGATTATCGGCTTGTCGCTCATTCCTGTGGCGATGAACAACGCGGCTGGCGGCCAGGGCATGCCTGATTTCGGTTCCCCGCGAAACTTGCTCTTGGCTTTGGGTACATTGGTTATCATTTTGGTTATTAACCGTTTCTTTACCGGATTTATTCGGGCGATTTCTGTCCTGCTCGGCCTTGTGATCGGTACGGTCGTGGCGTACACGATGGGCATGGTCAGCTTCGCCAATGTGGCGGAGGCGTCCTGGTTCAGCGTGGTCGAGCCGTTCTACTTCGGCACCCCGCAATTTTCCATCGTGGCGATTGTGACGATGATTCTGGTCAACATTATCAGTATGGCTGAGTCGACTGGCGTTTATTTTGCGCTTGGAAAAGTAACCGATACGAAGGTTACGGACAAAGACGTAGTCAAAGGTTTGCGCGGGGAAGGAATCGCGATCGTTTTGGGCGGTGTCTTCAATGCCTTCCCGTACACAGCCTTTTCGCAAAACGTTGGTCTGGTTTCCTTGACAGGCATCAAAACGCGCGATGTGATGATCGGAGCCGGCGGCCTGCTGGTTGTCCTCGGCCTTTTGCCGAAGCTGGCTGCCCTGACGACCGTTGTGCCGAATGCCGTGCTGGGCGGCGCCATGATCGCGATGTTCGGCATGGTGGTAGCGTCCGGCATCAACATTTTGTCGCAGGTGGATCTTCGCCAAAACGAAAACTTGCTGATTGCCGCTTGCAGTATCGCAGTCGGTCTTGGCTCCGCAGCTGTTCCAACGATGTTTGACCAACTGCCGACTTTGGCGAAAATGATGCTGCAAAACGGCATCGTGACAGGCTCGCTGACTGCTGTGATTTTGAACATTTTGCTCGTTCATACGAATAAAAAAGTGCAACAGGCTCCTGTGCCGAGTACGATCTCAGAAGCTTCCTGAGGCTTGTCAGGCAATCGTCAGTCCATTAAAAAGATGAAAACCGCCATTCTCTAGCTGTGTGCAGAGGATGGCGGTTTTTTTGGCGATAAAAAAGGCTCTCCCGAGGTTGGCAAGCGTCTAATGGCCTTGGCCAAGTCAGACATACGATGGCTATGTACGAAATCAACAGGGAAGGAAAGATGAGTGCATGGCTACCTTTCGGGAGGCGCTGAAAGCGAAGAACCATCTCGTGAAAAAATGGAAGCGAATGCCCGGTGTCATGGGCATTGGCGTCGGATATGTAAACGGCAGGAACAACCAAAAGGGCGCTTGTGTCGTACTGTATACGCTGGACGCTAGTGCCGCCGTGAAAAAAGGCTGCCCGAGCTGCGTGGCGGTCAAACGGAAAAAAGGCGGAAAGCGGCCAAAGATTACTTCCCATGTGGCTGTCCCTGTGCGAACAGTGACATCGGGGAGATGCAGCAGCCATCAAAAATGGCGGGCAACGTCGAGCTATCGCCGGAGGATTCGTCCGGTGATAGCAGGCGTCAGCGTAGGATATCCGGGAGCGTCCGGGACGGCGGGCCTGATCGTGACCGGAGCGCTCAGACGGGCACAACGCTTTTTGTTGAGCAACAACCACGTTTTGAACCGCAACAATACCGGAGGCTACACGGAGACAATCCAGCCGGGAGGATCGGATGGCGGGCGTTCCGGACGCGACCGGATTGGACAACTGTACCGTTTTGTCCGGCTGCGAAAAAATGCCGTCAACGATATGGATGTGGCGATCAGCATTCCGACTTCCAATAACCTGCTTGCTCCGCGCTATGCGAAAGTCGGCACGATTCCCGGATATGTCCGCTCTTATGCGATCGGCAGCCGTTTGAAAAAGGTAGGCCGGACCACGGGCTTCGTCCATGGAGTCGTAGAGTCGACTCACACCGATATTAACGTCGATTACGGAGATTACGGCGGACTGGGAACGATTCGCTTCCGCAACCAGACCGTGATCCGCAGCGCCGCGCCGATTTCGCTGCCAGGTGATTCCGGCTCTGTCTGGTTGACCGCAAACAACTACGCCGCTGCCGTCAACTTCGCAGGCTCAGCAGACGGCAGGCTGTCGATCGCTTTTCCGATTCACCGGGCGATGCGCGCGCTTGGCTTGCGGGTGGCCCAGCCTGCTTCCGCGCTTTCGTCCAGAAAACGCGCTGTTCGCCGCAGGAAAAAGGTTAGGAAGTAATCTGGTTCATTTCGGAAGCGAGATCGTCCAGACAGGCAAGCACCTCCGCAGAGCGTGCTTCCAGGATGGCAAATGCCATCTCGGCCTCTTTTTGTTTGCCCGTAGAAGCCAGCGTGAAAATATGGCGAATCGCGTCGTGAAACCCTCTGTGCGGCTCTGCCAGCCGTTTGAAAGCGGGGAGGGAGCTGATCGCCTGGTTTTGTTTCGCCCCGTCATACCAAAGCCCGAGACGGCAATTGTGGTGATCGATGAGGTCTTTTTCCGTGATGGAATGATAACCGAGCAAGAAGTTGTACACCCACCATTTCCAGAGCAGATGGTCGGTTTTGACGATGCGCAAGCTGTGTTTGGCTTTCAGGCGTGTAATTTGACTGATGCTGTTTTTGTGCAGGGCGTTGATGCCAGCCCCGATTTCGTAGACGTTTTTGCCTGCGTGGGAGACGTGGGTGAAAATTTGTTCCATATTGTTCTCCACCTGGGAAATTCGCATGGAAATATCTTCGGTTGAAGCTGACTGTTCTTCTGTCAACGAAGCGATGTGTCCCGTCGCATGGCCTACTTGTTCGATATTTTGCACAATCTCGCCTAACAACTCGATCGCTTCGCGTGTCTGAGTGGCATTGTCGTTGAAATGAGTGCCAAGCAGAGCCGCCGTTTCTTTGACCAGGCTCGCTTCATGGCGGACGGTATCCATCGTGCTGGTGATGCTTTGTACGGAATGTTTGGTTTGTTCCGCGAGCTTGCGCACTTCCTCGGCGACGATGGAAAAGCCGCGCCCATGCTCACCCGCCCGGGCAGCTTCGATAGAGGCGTTCAAGGCGAGCAAATTCGTCTGATCCGCGACGCTTTTGATCACTTGCACGACTTGGGAGACAGCTTCGATGGAAGTCGTCAGCGACGAGATTTTGGCCTGCATCTCATTAAATTCTTCCGCCATGGACAGGAAGCTTGTCAATGACGTCTGGATGATTTTTTGCCCGGCTGTGGCCTGCTCCATGGTCGTCGCAGCATTTTCCGCCACGTGCACGGCGGAGGCGGCTACCTTTTGCACCGATTCGGACAATTGCTCGGCTGCGTGTCTGACCGTGCCGGTTTCCACGCTTGTCGTGTCGATGGTATCGAGTACATGCTTGATTTTATCGATTTGCATGACCAGCTCCAGGACATTGCCCAGGCGGTCGATCGTTTTGTAGTCGTGATCCTCTTGATAAGCTTCCAGCACGATCTGGGAGTCGAGCGTGAGCAGCTTGATCAAGGCAAGCAAGATGGAAGACAGTTCGTCCGGCTTTTTGCTGTAAGTATGGACGATGGCGGGAATAAAGCATTCGTACAGCCGCATGTAAGAGCCGGTGTACCACTCTGGGGCGAGTCCGATTTTGCTGTGGACTTCCCCGATTTTTTCCCGTCCCGCGACGTAGGCATCGTTGAGTTGTGCGTTGGAAAGCGATTGCAAATAGTGGCGAAAGGAACCGGAGAGGCGTCCTACAGTAGTATGGACTTCAATGATATTCATCAAATTCGCATAATGGCCAAGCATCTGATAATGCCGCTCGGTGATCGTGTCGATATGCTCGGTTATGAGCGGTTCGATTTGCGCGAGCCGCCTGAGATCGTCATTGTTCATTTGCAAAAAGTTTACTTTTGCCCGCAATTGCTCTGTCATCGCGATATCGCTTTCCTGGATCGGGGCCGTTTGTGATCGCGCCCAACGCTTGCCAAACATAGAATCCCTCCGCTTTTTTATCAAAAACTGACCTATCCATGCCACGGAATAGGTCAGCCACCGTCATCCAAAATAGTTCTCACTACCTACCTGATTATACCATTCGAGGAAGAAATGATACTGTGGAACTACTGTGAATTTGTGAAATGTTTATGTAAGTCAGGCTGCTTCAATCGAAAAAAGTCATGTGTGGCATAGCTTCGCGGTAGTAGGCGAGCCGATCCTGCAACGTTCCAGTGTGCAGCTCGAACTTATGCCCGTCGGGGTCGGTGAAATAAAGCGAGCGCTTGTCCCGTTCATCGCGTTCCCGGCCCGGCAAAATGGGGACGCCGTGCTGTTGCAGATGACGTTTCCAGTCGTCAAAAGCGGCTTCGGAAAGCGAAAAGGCCAGATGCGTGTAGGACAAGGAAATCTCGTTGCGGGGGATGTCGGGTTCTTCGTTCAAAGCGAGCCAGTAGCCGTTCCAGTCAAAATAAGCCAGCTTTCTGCCGCGGACGAGCGGCTTGGCGCCGAGCACGTCACGGTAAAAGCAAAAGGAGCGTTCCAAATCGGCTACCGAAAACAGAAAATGGTTGATTCCGCCCAGTGGTTGCATAGCCATCGCCTCTTTCTCCTTTGCACACAAGTTGCCTTTATTTTACGGTAACAAGGAGCGGGGTGCCAACGACGATCAATCGGACAACTGGACAGGACAGGCGAATAGCGAGCGGCAAAAACAGGCATCCCGCACCATGCGGCTGCCTGTTTTGCCTGTTCAAGCACCAGGGCTAGGATTGGCTCTGTTGCGACTGGGCTTGTGTTTGCAGCGTGGATTGGACTTGCGACACCATCGTTTGCGCCTGGGCAATCTCCTGGGAAGCTTGCTTCAATGCTTCCTCGGCCAGTTGCGGGTTGGCAGCGGATTGCTCGATGGCTTGCGTAATCATATTTTTCGCGAGAGTGGTCGCCACTTCGGCTTTTTTCAGAGAGTCTGTGTTGATTTGGCTTGGCATGTTTGTTCCTCCTTGAACAGATGGTTGATGTGGCACACCGTACTACTTTCTCCTGTTTGCCCGCAATTATGTATGGGGGATGTGCCCAACCGTTTGCGCTGGTGGTTGCATACCCTTGTAGGAGGGGAGGAATGCGAGATGAAGAAAAAGTGGGTTGGGGTTGTCCGGCAAGCGGAGCAGGCTTTTTGGACGATCGTGTTTTCAGCACACAAGCGTGTAGGCAATCGAGGCGTCATTTTGCCCAAACGCTTTAATTCCGTCAGCAAAATTCGCCGGTTCTTGACGAGATTCATGACGCCTTGCCTCGCAAACCGCGTGATCGGCAATCTCGATCTGAGAAGGATCAACGGCCAGCTTGCCGTTCCGGTTGGAGACGGGATCGGAGCGACTCCAATCGTCAAATCGCAGGTGTTGAAAAAGAGTGCGAGGTGCGTGACCATCGCAGTCTGGTTTCAGTTTGACCCGAGCGACCGCTTTTTTCGCGTGTATCAGTTGAAAAAGCTGCCGGACGGCCGCTGGATTATAGTCGGGCGTCATCCTTTGGACTATCCATTCAATTTGCCAAACCAACTGTTCAGAATCGTGCCGGGTTGCTGCAAGCCGTGTGTGCGCGGATGCAGGCGGCGGGTGAGGGGCAAGGTGCGGCCTGGGGCGAGGGCGGCGCTAACAAAACGCAGGAGCGCATGCTGCGCCTGAGAAGCGATCGCAAATTTTCAGGAAAGAAGTGGTGACATTTTCGTACTGACTCCGTTTGGATGAAAGGGAGGTGGGAGATGAAGGCACAATTATGGAGCGAATGGATCGCTGAGCACCAGCACCCACTGTATCGTTATTTGTACCGGGTGTGCGGGTTGCGCGAAATTGCCGAAGAGTTATTGCAGGAGACTTGTCACCGTGCCATGCTCTCCCTCTCGATTCAAGCTGCCCGGCAGGCTCAGGCGTGGGGCTGCAAAGCGGCGCGGCATTTGTATATGGACTGGCTGCGCAAAAAACATCCGAAAAAAGCAGGCGGGAAAACTTGCGCTGCTTGTTCAGCACGTCCTTGCGCCTATATGAACCGGAAGCGATCTAGCGCCAAAAAACGGACAAGGAGCGGGCAGGCAGATCATTTTAAAAAACGGTATTGATTTTGGGACGACTTGCCTGTAAAATATCTAAGTGTTGCGACTCCTATCGGATTTTGTCGAATAGAAGGAGCAATAACGTGTGGGAAATCGGGAAGTAGCTCAGCTTGGTAGAGTACTTGGCTTGGGACCAAGGGGTCGCAGGTTCGAATCCTGTCTTCCCGACCATTTTACACACGAACAGGCCGGTATGGCGGAATTGGCAGACGCGCGCGACTCAAAATCGTGAGGGAAACCGTGGGGGTTCAAGTCCCTCTACCGGCACCAGCAATCTATACATATGGTTTTCGTTATAAGGTGGGAAACAGTGAGTAGACCTGTTTCTCACTTTTTCATTTTGTCCGAAAAAGGGACGTTGCAGCTCGCAGCCTTTCCAATTGCTCTTTCGTTTGTTTACAATAAGGCTCTTTTCGCAAATTTTGTTGCTATTGCTGTTGTGGAAACGTGTGTTCTATAATGAAAATCAGGAAGTCTATAGGATTTCCATTTACCGTGAATGCACGCTTCGCTTGGTACTATAAATATCAAGCAACTCACGGCTTTTCTAAAAGCAACAATTTCTTAGAAAAGAGCGTACAATAAAGAGGAAAAGGAGGCGGATCGCGTGAGACTTGCGGGAAAACAAGTAGTCTGCTTTGTGGAAAGCGAATTTGAAGATCTGGAACTGTGGTACCCGGTGCTCCGGCTGCGCGAGGAAGGGGCGGCTGTTCATCTGGTTGGACCGAAAGCGGGACATGTCTACATCGGAAAATACGGTGTGCCATGCGAAGCGGACAAGGCGATGAGCGAGATTGATCCTTCGCAGTACGACGGCGTGCTCGTTCCGGGCGGCTGGGCGCCGGACAAGCTGCGGCGTTATCCGGAGGTGCTCGCGTTTGTCCGTGCCATGCACGAGGCGAAAAAGCCGATCGGTCACATCTGCCATGCAGGTTGGGTGCTCGCTTCGGCAAAAATTTTGCATGGAGTGAAAACAACGTCGACGCCAGGCATCAAGGATGACATGGAAAACGCTGGTGCGATTTGGATCGATGAAGAGGTCGTGGTCGATGGACACATCGTCGGTTCCCGTCGTCCGCCAGATTTGCCAGCGTACGCCAAAGCTTTCGCCGATTTGCTCGCACAGTAGCAAGCAGGCAATCCGAATATACGAGTGGAACGAAAAGGCACACCCGCAGCGATCAAGCGGGTGTGCCTTTTCTATGTCCGTCAGCTTGCTCTTCACGAGTTGGTTTTTCTGTCTTTTTTCCAGGGCGGATCGCCCCATTCGTGCAGCTTGTTGCTTGCGACATAAAACAGGTACGGAATCAAAAAAGCGAGCAAGGCTCCGCCGAAAGTGAGAAACGGAGGCAGAGAACCGAAGTATTTGAACATAACTGTCACCTTCCTTCCTCTAACTCTGAACGGTTGATGGAGCCGACATTGCGCAAATACACCTTTGCTTCGACCTTGATCGTGCTCTTTTCGTACAGGCGCTGTCCGCTCTCCCAATCTTTCTGGATTTGTTTCCAGAGCGAGTATTCTTTTTGCCGGATATTGCTGCCCAGCTTGATGACATCCACTTTCATTTCCTTATGCACCTTTTGCAGCGTGTCCAGACACATCCGCTCGATTTCCTTGGCGAAGGCGCGTTCCAGCTTTTTCGTCTCTTCTTTGCTGAGAAAATCCATGAGCGCGTAGGCTTCCGCCAAAATGCCCTCGCATTCGATTTTGATGGTGAACTTGAAATTTTGCTTGTCTCGCAAGTCTTGCACGATTTCATGCTTCGTTCCTTGAATGTTCAATACGACGAGATCGCCTTTTACCTTGGCTTTCAACAGTCCTCCATCAATGCTCCCGGTGAGAAAGTTCAAGCCTTCCGTCTCTTCCTCGCCGAGAAAGCCGACCATCTGATTGTAGAGGGAAAATACGGCGCTTCCTGCCATCTTGATTTCATTTTTTTCCGCCCGTACTCGGGGGATGACGAAGCTGAACGGATTAAGCAATTCTTCATGAATATCGCCGATGCGTACCTCGGGGAGCATGCGCGCGTTTTTTTCGATATTTTCGCCAATCGAATTGATGTAGAGCGAGGGCAGCTTTTCTGTTTTCGGCTTGACCTCGATGATGCTTTTGGCTAACCCGTTGGCAATAAACACTTTGCCGCTCCGTCTGGAATCCGGGTCGCGCAGCAGAAAGTCCATGGCGTTGGCGAAGCCGTTGGGAGTACGCGCCACTTCTTCGGAGATGACGAGCACTTTCAGATGCTGGTAAAAAGGAGCGCGGCTCGTACGCGTAGCCAGCTCGCGGGACACTTCGAAGAGCGAGTCACCCTCTGAGGTGAGGTTCAAAAACGCTTCGTTCGTCGTGTTTTGCCCGCCGCCGCCTCCCTGGCTACCCGCGATCAATCCTCCGGGGATGACGAGCTGATGGGTGACGAGAAAGCGTTGCTTCACTTTCGGTTTTCGCGGTGCCTCTTTGGCCGCCCGTTTTTCCACTTCTTTTGTCCGGGGCGCATCAATCGCAATTCCGACGACAAAGCCGCGCTCCTCGATTTGCACCTGATCCCAGCACCCGGCGAGCAGAGCCGAGACGATGACGAGGATGGTCGGCAAGGCAAAGCGCTTATTCATGCCCCTTCACCCCGCGCATGATGGCGATCAGGAGCAGACAGATCGGACATAAATAGACGATGATCATGCCGAAATACGTGATGGCGTCCGCAAAAGCGAAGAAGTCGACCAGGTTTTGCGGCAACATCGCCACGAAGTAAATGATCGGCGACAGGGCCAAAATCCAGACCATCTTTTTCACTTTGCGAAACATGGAGGTCAGATTGAGAATGGTGATGTCGAGCCACATGACGCACGTGTTGAAAATGGTCATGATCCAGATCGTGAAAAACATGGACTCTACCCGTTCAAAAAAACCGCCGGGAATTTCTACTTCCTTCGCGAGGTCAATGGTCGGATAGGTCAGATTTTTGGCGACCTCGGCGGAAAAGACCCCGATGACAAAAATGTAGATGGTGACGTAAAGGGAGACGGGGATGAACAGCCCCAGAAGCATTGCTTTAGGTCCTTCCTCTGGATTTCTCATCAACATCGTATAGAACAGGATGATTTCAAAGCCGGAGTAAGAAAGCCCGACCGCTTTGGAGCCTTCCAGAAGTGATTTCCAGCTTGAAGAAAAATAAGGCCGGATGTTTTCGATTTCCAACAGTTGCGTGGTGAACACCAGAACGAAAAAGATCACGACGAGGACAACGGGCAGAAAAAGCAGGTTCAGCCGCAGCATGGCGATACGCGATCCAGCCACGGCGTATTGTACGATCAACAAAAAGCTGAGGGTAATCATCTCGACGGGCGTACTGTAAAACAAATACTGCTTGGCGATATTTCCGATCGCGCGGATTTCAAACGACACAAACAGCATCGTGTACAGACAGACGAGCAAGGTCAGCGCATAGGCGACAGGTTTGCTCGCGATGATAGCGGTGTAGTCAAAAAACGTTTGCCGGGGAAAGCGTGCCGCCAGCTTCGCCAGCAACCACCCGATCAATAAAGCGACAAGCCCGCTGATCACGACAGAAATCCAGCCGTCGAACCCGCTCGTTGCTTTTGCCAGGGCGCGGGGAAAAGTGAGGATGCCCACCCCGACTGTAACCGAGGCGATGTTGATGCCCATATGATTTTTGCTAATCATTTTTTCCGACAAGGTTTGTGCACTCATTTGGAATCCCCTGTTCTCATGCGAATTTCATCTTCTGGATGCAGGGCTTGCGGCCGCTCTTTCAAGAAGGTCACAGGTGCGCGCAAGATCAAATCTTTCCAGTCCCTGGGCATTTGCGGCGCAAGCGGAGCCAGGTACGGATAGCCGATGCTCGTCAAATTCGACAGGTGGATCATGATGGCGATCAAGCTCAAAATGACCCCGTATATTCCGAAGATGGCCGCGCCAAACATGGCGAAAAACCGGATCATGCGAAAAGCGATCGCCAACTGAAAGGACGGGATCGCAAAAGAGGAGATGGCTGTTAGCGCGACGACGATGACCATGACCGGGCTTACAATCCCGGCGGATACGGCTGCATCTCCGATGACCAAACCGCCGACGATCCCGACGGTTTGTCCGATCGGCTTGGGCAGGCGCAGCCCGGCTTCCTGAAGCAACTCCATGGTCGTGATCATCATGAGCGATTCAATGAAGGCGGGAAACGGAACACCGTCTCGCGTGGCGGCAATCGAGAAGGCGAGATCGGACGGGATCAAGCCCGGGTGAAACGTCACAAGTGCGATATACAACGATGGGGAAAACACCGCGAAAAAAGCGGCCAGATAGCGTAAAAGCCGTGTCAGTGTACCGACGATCCAGCGTTCGTAGTAATCCTCCGGCGAGTGCAGAAGCAGGCCAATTGTGACAGGGAGGATCAACACCATCGGCGTACCGTCGAGCAGGATCGCTACGCGTCCTTGAAACAGCGAAGCGCTGACCTTGTCCGGCCGTTCGGTGTTGTGAGCCTGCGGGAAGGGCGAGAGAAAATCGTCCTCGATCCACTGTTCGATAAAACCGGATTCCTCGACTTCGTCAATGTCAATCGTGGCAATCCGCCGTCTGACCTCGTCCAGCATTTCGTGATCGACGATGTCATCTATATAGGCGATGATCAGCTCGGTTTTGCTGCGTGTCCCTACCCATGAACTTTCAAAGCGCAGATTGGGGTCTTTTACCCGTCTGCGGATGCGCACGGTATTATCGCGGATGCTTTCCGTGAAGCCGTCCCGTGGGCCGCGAACGAGTCCCTCGGAGACTGGCTCTTCGATGCCGCGGGTTTTCCAGCCTTTGCTGTCGATGAGGATCAGCTCGCTGGAACCATCGACAAACAGGGCTGTGTCTCCGGACAAAATACAGTCGAGGGCTGCGGTAAGCGATGTTTCTTTTTTGATCTCGACAACGGACAATACTTCTTCAAAAAGGAGCTGGATGATCTCGTCAGGTTCAGGGGGAACCGATTTTTCCGAGGTGGAGATCATCAACTGGATGTGCCCCAGGACTTGGTTATGCAGCATATCCGAATCCGCTAATCCGTCAAGGGCAATGACCGCGCACGTATGGTTTGTATTGCCGATGAGAAACGTGCGGATCAGCAAATCGTGGGGGTTGCCCAATAAAGTACGGAACAGCTCCAAGTTATCCGCAAGGTTGGGAGAGAGCGTTAATTCAGGCGTTTGCCGCTGTTGCATGTGCTGGGAAAAGGGAGAGGTTTTCTTTTTGCGTCGCTGGGCGAAAAATTTTCGCATCATGGAATTCCCTCCCGTTCAAAATGCGAATAGCATGTTAGTGCGATTTTTTCCAGAACAGAGGGAAATTATGCGGATGAAAGTTCCACGACAAACTTTCGCACAAAGAATTGAACAACCCTATGAGGTATGATACATTCGGCATGGTAGAATAGAGAGTAGTAGAGAGAGTAGGAATGACGGAGAAGGGTGGAATAGTAGTGCTTGACAGTCAAGTTTTGGTTCGGGATACAGACTTTTCAAGACTCGCGCTTACATGGGAGCAGCTTGCGCAGTTGATGGGGGAGCAGGGAGATGCGACAACCCCTGCCAAACTGAGACAGTTGGCTGAAAAAACAAGGAGAGCAGAGTTGAACATCGCTTTTTGCGGACACTTCTCCGCA
The DNA here is from genome assembly GCF_003521185.1 of Brevibacillus sp. Classification (NCBI taxonomy): domain Bacteria; kingdom Bacillati; phylum Bacillota; class Bacilli; order Caryophanales; family Paenibacillaceae; genus Brevibacillus; species Brevibacillus sp. The sequence continues at coordinate 130,906 of NZ_DOTK01000037.1, read as the reverse complement.
GGAAAGTCCACGATGATCAATACGCTTCTGGGCGTCAGCCTGCTGCCGTCCAATCCCATACCGACCAGCGCCAATGTAGTGAAGATCCGCGGGGGCGAAAAAGCCGCTCGCGTCTATACAATGAACGGCGATGTCGTGACGTTTGATCCGGATACGGAGATGGAGAAGCTCAAGCAGTTTGCGGTCGATGGGGATACCGTTGAATCGGTGGAAGTTTCCTATCCCGGAACGCTGCTCGACGAACACTCCAGCCTGCTCGATACCCCGGGGATCGACTCGACGGACGCCGCGCACAAAATCGCTACGGAATCCGCGCTGCACCTTGCAGATGTGGTCATTTACATGATGGATTACAACCACGTCCAGGCAGAAGAGAACTTCAATTTTACGAAAACGTTGAAAGACCGCGGCAAACCAGTGTATCTGGTCGTGAACATGATCGACAAGCACATTGACTTTGAGCTTGATTTCGAGAGCTACAAGGAAAGTGTGGAGGAAGCGTTTGCGACCTGGAACATTCATCCGGACGGCATTTTTTACACGTCCCTGGCTGAGCCTGACCACCCGGAAAATCAGTACGTGGAGCTGAAGCAAAAGCTGCTCTCGCTGATTGCCGGACGCGAAGAACTGGTAGCAAAAAGCGTGCGCAGTGCCGCCGAGCATCTGATCGAGGAGCACGTGCAGGCAGTGAAGGCAAGCCATGCGCAAACGCGCCAGGAGCTTGAGAACAAGCTGGACAGCCTGAATGTGGCGGATGTAGACAGCCGCGATGCACATGCTGTCGCCGCTGCGCTTGAACAGGCGCAGGCGATCATGCAGTCGCTCGGCAACCGTGCGGCAGAAGCGCGTGCCCAGATGGAAAAAGAGTTGGGTGTTTTGCTCGACAACGCCCGCTTGACCTACTACAGCACGAGCGAAGCAGCGGCAAGCTACCTGGAAAGCCGCAAGCCAGGCTTCAAAATGGGCTTTTTGTTCGCAGGGAAAAAGACGGAGGAAGAGCGTCAGCGCCGCGAGGAAGCACTTCTGGCCGAGTTCCGCGAAAAGGTGGCGGGCAATCTCGACTTCCATTTCAAGGAATTGATGAGCAAACAATTGCAAGCGTACGAGCTGCGCGACGAAGATTACCACGCACGCGTCCATGCGACCGAGATTGTGATTACGGGCGAGTTTCTTGCCAAGCACATCAAGGATGGAGCGGCTTCCCGCGAATATGTGATGAACTACTGTACAGATGTCGCAAGCGCGATCAAACTGGAGTACAGACGCGCTGGCCTTGCGTTCATCGAGGAAGTCATCGCGCGCCTTGCGACCAACATGCAGGCGGAGAGCGCTTCGCAGCAGGAGCGTCTCGACGTGCTGCGCGAGATGGCCGCGGTGCACGGGCAGTTGGCCAGCTTTACTGCAAGCGAGGAAAACATAAGAGAGCGATTGCAGGCAATCATGCGTGAAGGAGAACAAGAATCATGAATCAGCTACGAGACAAATTAGTTGCAGCAGCAGAACGTCTGCGGCGCGCGAGTCACGAAATCGTTTCCGTACCAGGGATGCAAGCACAGGCGCAGGCGATGCTGGATCGCGCAGACCGTCTGACAGCGAACCGCTTCACTGTTGCGCTGTTCGGCGCGTTCAGCGCGGGTAAATCTTCTTTTGCCAATGCCTTGATGGGCGATCTCGTCCTGCCTGTATCCCCGAATCCGACTACGGCAGCGATCAACAAAATCATGCCGCCGAGTGAGGAGCATCCGCACGGCACAGTCCGCGTGGTGCTGAAAAGCAGGGAAGCGATCGAGCAGGATGTGCTGCGCTCGCTCGCTGTTTTCGGATTGCACGCTTCCAGTCTGGAAAGCGCTTTGGCCGAGCTGGACAAGATCGATGTGGCGCAAATTCCGCCGACAGCGAAGCCGCACTATACGTTCCTGAAAGCCGTCACAAAAGGGCTGGGCGAGATGAATGCTCACCTGGGCGGAGAGCTGATTGTCGACATGCAGGCGTTCAAAGGCTTTGTTGCCAAAGAAGAAAAAGCTTGCTTCGCCGAATACATCGAGCTGTTTTATTCCTGCCCGCTGACTGACCAGGGCATCGTGCTGGTCGATACGCCTGGGGCGGATTCGATCAATGCCCGCCATACGGGCGTGGCGTTTGAATACATGAAAAACGCGGACGCTGTTCTGTTCGTCACTTATTACAACCATGCGTTTTCCCAGGCAGACCGCGAATTTTTGCTGCAAATGGGCCGGGTCAAGGACACCTTCGAGATGGACAAGATGTTCTTCATCGTCAATGCAGCCGATCTCGCCGCTTCCCAGGAAGAGTTGCAGGGCGTGATTACGCACGTAGAGAAAAACTTGCTCACTTGTGGCATCCGTTTGCCGCGCATTTATCCGGTATCCAGCCAGACCGCGCTGTTGGCGCGCATGCACGAAAAAGGCAAGCTGGCTGCCTCGGCGGAAAAAGTATACCGTCAACGCACGCAAACAGCAGAAGGCGAGCCGCTTATGGCAGCAGACGAAGCGTTCAAGCTGTCCGGCATGGCTTCGTTTGAGGCAGAGTTCTTGCGTTTCACTATCGAGGAACTGACGCAAATTGCCGTGAACGCAGCGACAGGCGAAATTCGCCGCGCTTTCGACACGCTGAACGAGTTCATGCGCATGGCTCAATCTGGCGAAGACGAGCGCCTCGCGCGCAAAGAAGCGGCGAGCAAGGCCCAATCCGGGGCACTGGCTGCTGTTTCCGCGCTGGCGACTGCTTCGTACGAGCGCGACTTGGCAAAAGAACGGGAAGAGCTGCTCTACTACGTCAAGCAACGGCTGTTCTTCCGTTTTAACGAGTTGTTCAATGTGGCGTTCAACCCGGCTGTCCTGAAAGAAGACGGACGCAACATGAAGCAAGCCCTCCAAGGCTGCATGACCGATCTGTTGCGCTCGATCAGCTACGACCTGGCGCAGGAGCTGCGTGCGACCACGCTGCGCCTGGAGAAGTTTTTGAGCAAGCAGGGAACAGCACTCGTTTCCGCTTGGCAAAAAGATGTGCATGCTTTCGCGGCAGGCTTGACACTGGCGCCGTACCAGCAGCGCCAGGTAGAGACGTTGAATTTTGCCGAGGAATTGCCTGTAGCGGAAGGGGCATTCCAGCCAGCGCTCGGACTGTTCAAAAACACGAAAGACTTTTTCGAACTGGACGGCAAGCTGAAGCTGCGCGAAGAACTGGAAAAGCGCATGCAGGAGCCTGTAACGGCTTACGTGGCGACCGGAAGCGAACAGCTGAATCAGCAGTTTACGGCTTTGTTCAACGAGCTTGTCACCACGGAGCGCAACCGGGTAGTCGAGCAAATCAACGAATACTTCACAGGATTGTTCGCCGCGCTGGATATGACGGTCGATCTGGACGAGCTGGGAGCGAAAGTAGATCGCGTAGCGGCAGAGCTTTCCTAACACCTCATCAAGTCAAAAGGATAAGGCAAAAGACAAAAGGCAGTTCGCGCTCTCGTCAGGCAAATGACGGGCGTGACTGCCTTTTGTTGTTGGCTGCGCCTGAGCATGGGGGGCGCAGCCTGCCTTCTTTTGGCGATGTGGCTATTGTTTCCGCGCAAGCTGCTCCCATTCCTCGCGCAAAATGCCCATTTTGATCGCATCGTAGTATTCGCCGCGAACGATCCGCGCTTTTCGCACTCTGGCTTCTTCCTGCATGCCGAGTCGAGCGGCGAGCTTGATCATGCGCTCATTGCCCGACCAGGTGCCGATTCCCAGCCGCACCGTATCCATATGGGTGAACAAGTAATCCATCCACATCGCGAACGCTTCCTGCCCGTAGCCATTTGACCAGTAGCGCGAATCGTAAATGACAATGCCGATTTCAAACCAGTTCGTCTCCTGGGATACCCAATATCGGCCGACGCTGCCGCGCAGCTCTCCGTCGATCTCGATGATCAGCTGTGTGCGCGGAGCATCTGTGCCGGCCAGCGCGAGTGATTCCGCGCGGCGAGGCAGGGTGCGGTACTCGTCCAGCGTCATTGGATCGAGCGGCTTGTACGGGCCGTTCCAGTTGAGATGCTCCCGGTCTTTCGCTTCGTAGTTCCAGTAGTAGAGCGTATCGATATCCTCATGGCGGATGTCGCGCAACAAAACTTTTTTTCCTTGCAAATGGACGTGCATGATTTTTCTCCTCTCTGCTTGAACAATCTGTTACCATTACTGTACGGGAAAATGTTCTGCATACATAGGGACAGAGTGCGTGTTTTTAATAGGGACAAAAAGGAGGCGAAGCACATGGAGTTTACGCCCACTTTACATAACGATGCCAGTGAGCCGCTCTATCGGCAGTTGTACAGGCAAATCAGCAAGCAAATCGTGTCGGGCGAGATTGCGGCGGGCACGCGGATGCCATCGATCCGCCAGATGGCAGAGGCGAGCGGTGTAGCGAAAAATACGGTAGAAGCCGCCTATCAGCAGCTGCTTGCCGAAGGTTATTTGACGAGCCGGGAGCGCAGCGGTTTTTTTGCCGCACAGGTGGAAGTGTGGGGGGAGCCGGAGCAGGGAGGGGCGGACATTCGGCAAAAAGCATGGAGCCTGAAAAAGAAAAAGGGCGATCATTTGAGCTGCCGCTTTAATTTTCACGGCTCCGTCGTGGATACGAAGCATTTTCCGTATGCAGCCTGGCGGTCGTGCATGCTGGAAGCACTGGACCGCTATCCGGACGATTTCGCTTTTTACGGAGACGATCAGGGGGAGTGGGAGCTGCGGGAACAACTGGCGAGCTATTTGCGCAGGGCGCGCACGCTCGCTTGTACGCCTGAGCAAATATGGATCGGAACGGGATTGCAGCAATCGCTCAGCTTCTTGTGCCTGTTGCTTGCGGATCGGCATCGCGTGATCGCGGTAGAAGAACCCGGCTATGCCGATGCGCGGATTGTGTTTTCGCAGCACGGGTATGAGGTAGTTCCGATTCCGCTGGACGCTGACGGGCTATCTATCCAATGCCTTGCGCAGAGCGGGGCAACGGTTGTCTATACGACACCTTCGCACCAGTATCCGTACGGAATGGTCATGCCGATTGCGCAGCGGCAGCGGCTGTTGCAATGGGCGGAGCGCACAAACGGGATCATCATCGAAAACGACTACGATGGAGAATTTCGCTATAATGTGCAGCCGACGCCCTCCTTGCAAGGACTGGATCGGGAGGGGCGCGTCGTTTATGTCGGCAATTTTTCCAAAGCGTTCTCCCCGGCTCTGCGAATGGACTATATGGTGCTGCCAGCGGAACTGCTTGAGCGCTATTTGCAATCGTTTCAAGCCTATCCCGCTGTGGTGTCGCGCCACCTGCAACGGACGATGCAGCTGTTCATGCAAAAAGGGCACTGGGAGAAGCATGTGCGGAAAATGCGCACGATCTATCAGCGCAAGCATGCGATCCTGCTGCAAGCGATCCGCGACTATATGCCACCTACCGTCACGGTGCTCGGCCATTCTGCCGGGCTGCACATTTTGCTTGCGGTACATACGAAGCAGTGCGAGGCAGAGCTGATCGCAGCGGCTTGGGAAGCGGGAATCCGCGTGTATTCGAGCGGGCGCAACTGGATGACGGCCCCGGACATGGAGCTGCCGCGCATCATCGTCGGCTTTGGCGGGATGGAGGAGGACGATATACGGGAAGGGATTCGCCTGCTGGCAAAAGCGTGGCCGGACGCGTAGCGGGCGATTGTGCCCGGAGAATCAGGAATCATCACGATGGGAAGCGGAAAAGCAAGCGCAGGCTGCGCTCGCGACAGCAAAACGCCCAAGCACTTGCACAATCGGCAAGGCTCGGGCGTTTCTTTCATTCACTAGTCCAGCTTATTCCGTTACTTTTTTGTACTGATCGAACTGATCCGTTACTGCTTTGGATGGAGAGCTGGTCAGCTTGCTGACGATCACGATGGCAAGCAGGCTCATCGCAAAGCCTGGAACCATTTCGTACAGGAAGTCTTTCAGCACATCGAAACGCGTCCAGATGATCACGGTCAAGGCGCCAGCGATCATGCCGGAGAGTGCGCCCCACTTGTTCATCCGTTTCCAGTACAGGGAGAGCAGGATTACAGGGCCGAACGAAGCGCCGAATCCGGCCCAAGCGTAACCGACGAGATCGAGAATCGTGTCATTTTTGTCCAATGCGAGCAAAAAGGCGATGACAGCGACGAGCAGGACGGAGAGGCGGCCAACGGTCACAAGCTCCTTGTCGCTTGCAGAGCGTTTGAGAAACGTCTTGAAAATGTCTTCTGTCAGTGAGCTGGACGTCACGAGCAACTGGGACGAAATCGTACTCATGATCGCAGCCAAAATCGCAGCGAGCAAGAATCCGGTGATAATCGGGTGGAACAACACGGTGCCGAGCTGAATGAAGATCGTCTCAGGGTCGGCAATCGTCCAGCCTTGTTTCGAGTACAGGGCGATACCGATCAGACCCGTCAGCATGGCTCCGGCAACCGAGAAGATCATCCAGCCCATTCCGATTGAACGCGCTTTCTTGATTTCTTTTGTAGAAGTAATCGCCATAAAGCGGACGATGATGTGCGGCTGCCCGAAGTAACCAAGCCCCCAGGCGAACAGGGAGATGATGCCGAGCAAGCTTGTCCCTTTGAAAATATCAAGCAGGGACGGGTCCACCGCCTGGATCGTTGTAAAAGTTTCACCCACACCGCCAACGGTCAAAATCGTCACCAGCGGAACGAGGATGAGCGCGATGACCATGATCAGCCCTTGCACGGCATCGGTCCAGCTTACGGCGAGGAAGCCGCCAAACAGCGTGTACGCGATGGTAACGAGGCCGACAATCCACAAACCAGTGTGGTAGTCCATGTGGAACGTATTTTCAAACAGGACGCCGCCAGAAACGAGACCGGACGAGACGTAAAACGTAAAAAAGACCATGATGACGAGAGCAGAGACGAGACGCAGCATGCGGGAGCTATCCCCGAAGCGGTTTTCCAGGTAGGCCGGAATCGTGATGGAGTTGTTGGCTACCTCTGTGTACGTTCGCAGGCGCGGCGCTACATACAGCCAGTTTGCATACGCACCGAGAGTCAGTCCGATGGCAATCCACGATGCGCTTAAACCAGAGGCGAACATCGCACCGGGCAAGCCCATCATCAGCCAGCCGCTCATGTCGGAGGCTCCCGCGCTCAGGGCGGTGACGGTTGGGCCGAGTGACCGACCGCCGAGCATGTAGTCAGTCAGATTGGAGGTACGCTTGTAGGCATAGTAGCCGATGAGCAGCATGCCTAGCATGTACACAATAATGGACGCGAGCAGCATATTCATGGATAGCACCTCTTGTTGTGTTGTATATTTATAAAAATTATAGTAACGTCTTACACATTATCATGCCCAGATATGAAAATCTAGAACAAAACACAGAAAATTGTGTAGAGAAGCAATAAAAAGTTTTTAATTGAACTAAAAAACCCGCGATATCGCTATCGCAGGTTCGTTTGCTAATTATTTACTTTTTTATTGGACTTGAATTTGTCCATTGCTGTCGAGACTGACTTTAAACTCTTTCACGACGGTAGGCTCTGCACTTGGATTGTTCAGGTCGTGCTTCAGCACCTGAAACGATCCGTTTGCGGCAAGCTTGCCTGTGTATTCCACTCCGAACGTGTCGGATTTGTAAAAGCTGAAGGTAGCGAGTTCGGTCTTTTGCAACTCGTCGACAAGCAACTGACCGTCGCCGCTGAACATCGCATTGCGCAGCGACTCAGACGATTCGTACTTTTGCTGGAGGTACGTTTGCAATTGCTGGGCAACTTCCGATTCTGCCAGTTGCTTCCCTGCTTCCACGGCTTGTTTGCCGACTTCAATCGCTTGCTTGCCTGTCTCTACTGCCTGCTGTGCCGTCTGCACCCCTTCGGAAATTTCCGAGCATGCTGTAAGCATCAGGGCGCAGCCAATGATCCATGCTTTTTTCATATAGTGTTGCTCCACTCCTTTCACGCGCTCTTATAGCGTACTTTATTTATTTTACTGTATATCCACTTTCGGCGCATCCGCATATGATGAGGTAAGCGTAAGAGCTGCACTGATTACAGGGAGGAAACGCAATGATTCAAGGGAAAGTGAAATGGTTCAGCAAGGAAAAAGGATACGGTTTCATTGAGCGGGATGGAGGACCTGACGTGTTCGTGCACTATTCAGCGATCACCGGCACAGGCTACCGGAATTTGGAGGAAGGCGAGCAGGTTGTCTTCGAGATTGTGAATGGGCAGCGAGGATTGCAAGCAGCCAACGTAGCGCGCAAAAGCTAGGGCACAACTTTTTCAGTCACTTACAAACAGCAGATGACCTAAGCCGTCATCTTTCCATTCTGGACGCCGTCATACCCAGCCAGGGCAGACGGCGTCTTTGTTGATCATCGATTCGATTCCATTCGCAACAGATTGGCGTTGTCAGACTTATACATTGTATAGAAATACAGCCAAAGCAATGACAAGCATCGACGTAATACATCCGTATATGAGCAAAAGGTTGCGCGAACGTTGCTTGAAGCTCAGTTGCTTGCCTTCCGTCGGTTTCAAACCGATCAGGAACGTGGCGACAAAAGCGATGACCACGAGGATGATGACGGCAATAATAAAGGGATAAATACTCATGACGGTCAATCGTCCTTTCTGTATCACTCTGCTTTGATCATATACCGTCCGTCAAAAAAAGGGGCCATCCACTTGGCTGTTTTTTTGCTCATCCACTTGCGGTAAAAGCTTCCGCAAACCGTTCCACAGCAGCAGGAATTTGCGCAAGGGAAGCTCTGCCAAAAGTAAAGCGTACGTGGCCCGGCTCTGCTCCGAACAAGTGGCCGGGTACGAAGACCACGCCGCGCTTGACCGCTTCCGTCAAAAGCTGCTGCTCACTCCATGTTCCGGCAAAGCGGCACCACAGATGAATGCCGCCTTGTGCACCTGCCATGGCGACTTGCTCGCCGAACTTGTCCTCTAGGGAAAACAGCAGCTGATCGTGGCGCAAAGCCAGTTGGGTGCGCAACCGATCGACGTGCTGGGCAAAGTCAGGCGAAGCCAAAAAACGGTCCGCCAGCCACTGCGGGAAAATGCTGTGTCCAAAATCAAACTGCTGCTTCGCATCCGCCAGCCGCTCGATAACCGTCTGCGGCCCGACGATCCAGCCGATGCGCAAGCCGGAAGCGACGATTTTGGTCAGCGAGCTGATATACAAAACCGTGCCGTGTTTGTCCAACGATTTGAGGGTAGGGATCGGCTCTTTGGAAAACGAAGTCAAGCTGTACGGATCGTCCTCGATGATCGGGATGCCGTTTTCGGCGGAAAAAGCGAGCAGCTGTTGCCGCCGGGCCAGCGACAGCAAAGTGCCTGTCGGATTTTGAAAGTTCGGGTTGAGAAACACCATTTTGATCCGGTGCTTGCGATGCAGTTCAGCCAAATGGTTCGGATCGATGCCGTTTTGCTCTACGGGCAGCGAAAAGGTGCGCAGTCCTGCCGAGTGAAACAACGGCAGGGAGTGACAATACGATGGCGCCTCGATCGCCACGGCGTCACCGGGCTTGAGCAGGCATTGCACGACGAGGTGGAGGGCTTGCTGCGCTCCCGATGTAATCATGATCGACGTGGCAGGCGCTTCGATGTTTCGCCATTCTTTCATGTGTTTGCCGAGCGTTTCGCGCAGCGACCAGTTGCCCTGCGGATGCTCATAGCCGAGGTGATCGGGAAAATCGTCCGGGCTGATCAAGTGCGACAGCGTGTGGCGGGGAACGAGGTCAGGCGAAAGCTCGCCGCTCGCCAGATCGATCAGTTCATTTTCCTGCGTCTCCCTGCGGATTTTGCGGATCAGCGGCAAATTGGGCCTGAACGACCCGGTTTCCGTCAAATGCCGCCAGTTCGGCACACGCGTGCGAGCCAGCCCCCAGATGTCCTGACTGACGAGTGTTCCACTCCCTTGCTTGCGCTCTACGATCCCGGCGGCCTGCAATTCATCATAGACGGCGACGATCGTCGAACGGTTGACCCCGAGTTCTTTTGCCAGTGAGCGCTCCGAGGGCAGACTGCTGCCCGGGCCGAACTCGCCGCTGCTGATGCGCTGCTCGATCTGTTCGGCAATTTGTTTATATAAAGGCTTGTTTTTTGGCCCTGCTGTCTTGTCATCCATGCCAATCCTGCTTTCTGTACGTGGTCGTTTCCGGTTTTCAAAAGGTTTCCAAACGGTTCCAAAACCAAAATCATCCAGCCTATTATACCACGCAATGGAAGGCTTTCCTTTTCGACCAGCTTTGTTTAGTATAGAGAACGGAAGGAGTGGTGGGGATGAAACAATATTTAGACTTGTGCCAGCGCATTTTGACAGAAGGCGTGACGAAAGAGGATCGGACAGGCACAGGAACGATTAGCATTTTTGGACACCAGATGCGTTTTGACCTGAGCGAGGGCTTCCCGCTGGTCACGACGAAAAAACTACATATGAAATCGATCATTCACGAGTTGCTGTGGTTTTTGGCCGGAGACACGAATGTTCGCTACCTGCAGGAAAATGGGGTGCGGATTTGGAATGAGTGGGCGGATGAAAACGGCGACTTGGGACCCGTCTACGGAAAGCAGTGGCGTTCTTTTGTCGGGCGCGACGGCAAGACGGTCGACCAAATCCAGTGGGTGATCGACGAAATCAAAAAAAATCCCGACTCAAGACGCCTGATCGTCAGTGCGTGGAATCCGGCTGATCTCGCGGAGATGGCCTTGCCGCCGTGTCATTTGCTGTTCCAGTTTTATGTGGCAGACGGCAAGCTGTCGTGCCAGTTGTACCAGCGCAGTGCCGACACGTTTTTGGGGGTGCCGTTCAACATCGCTTCCTATGCGCTTTTGACGCATATGGTTGCCCATGTGACAGGACTTGAGGTGGGCGACTTCGTTCACACGCTGGGAGACGCGCACTTGTATACAAACCATATCGAACAAGTGAAGCTGCAACTCACTCGCGAGCCGAAGCCGTTGCCTAAGCTGCAGCTCAATCCAGAAGTGACGTCCATTTTTGACTTCACGTATGACGACATTGAAATCGTCGATTACGAGGCCCATCCGCACATCAAAGGCGAGGTGGCTGTATGATCAGTCTGATTGTGGCCTACGCGAAAAATCAGGTGATCGGCAAAGATGGCGACATGCCGTGGAGCCTGCCCGCCGATTTGAAAAACGTCAAGGAAATCACGACAGGGAACACGATTGTGATGGGCCGCAAGACGTTCGAATCGATCGGCAGACCGCTGCCGAACAGACGAAATGTCGTGCTGACGAGAAGCCGCGACTTTCATCCGGAAGGTGTCGATGTCGTCCATACGAAGGAAGAAGTGCTCGCTCTGGGCGACGTCATCATTTTTGGCGGCGCCAACATTTACGGGCAGTTCCTGGACGTGGTAGATCGCATGTACATTACCGAAATCGAGCTGGAAACAGAGGGCGACACGTTTTTCCCTGCGTGGGACAAAGACGCGTTTGTGCTTGTGGACAAGCGCGAAGGTGTTGTCGATGAAAAGAATGCCTACCCGCATACGTTTTACGTGTATGAACGCAAAAATGGTTAGCCCTTCCCGTTGAAACCGGGCAAACTGCCTCCTGAACATCAGGGGGTTTTTTTTGTGCAAAACGTCTCGGCGTTTTTCATGAAATTGGATGTGACCGTCTTGTTGTATCCAGATCGAAAAGTCCCGGACAAGCGGCTCGCAGCCTGGGAGGAACGACACAGAGCCTTCATACATATCCCGGCGGTTTCGCGCATACAAACAGTAGAAAACGGTTGGACAAACCGCAGGGGGGATGGGATGAAAGTCGACTTTCATGTGCATCTGGAAGAGGGACCGTATTCGCTGGACTGGCTGGTCGGGCAAGCGTGCGCACTGCGGCCGCTTCTGGACGAAAAGGAAGAGAGCGGAAGCAGGGGCTGGGCACACGAGCTGGTCAAGGGGCTTGCCCATAGGCTCCAAAGAGGGCCTTATTCCAGGGAGTGGCTGGATTTGTACCGGGCGCGGGCGAAACAAGCTGGCATCTCGCAAGTGTGTGTCGTCGAGCATTTGTATCGCTTTGCCGATTTTCGTCCTTATTATGAGCAATTTATTCACGTGGGGCACGACCGTTTAGGCAAAGCGCAGCGGCAGTGGCTTGGACAGATGGCGAACGACTCTTTGCCAGCTTATGTGGCGTTTCTTGCAGAGGAGCGCGAGCGGTGGGCGGAAGATGGGGTGGCGCTTCGCATCGGGATCGAGCTGGATTATTTTCCGGGCGGGGAAGGCGAGCTGCGCGAGGTGATCGAAAAATATCCGTGGGACGTATGCATGGGAGCCGTCCATTTCCCTGGCGGAAAAGGCTATCTCGTTCGCAATCTCCAGGAGCAGCTGGAAGTGCATGCATCACCGGGATGGTTCGTGCGTTATTTTGATGTGGTGGAGCAGGCGATTGACAGTGGCCTGTTCGATGTTTTGACGCATCTGGACGGGGTCAGGGCGTTTGGCCCGAAAGCGGATGAAATGACGCTGTTGCCGTACTATCAGCGGATCGCTCGGGCATTGCGGCGGATGGATACGGCAACCGAACTGAACACAGCGTGCGTGCGCGGACAGACGCAGCGGGAGTTTTCGCCGAGCTATCGCTTTTTGCAAATATTGGCGCAGCATGAAGTGCCGATTACGCTGTCCTCCCATGCGACAGCTCCTGATCAGGTCGGGCAGCACCTCGCGGAAGCGCGAATGCAGCTGAGGCGCGCAGGATATGCCAGCTTAGCCGTTTTTGCTGACAGAAAAAGGAGCCTGATGGAGATTGAATAGCAGACTTCCCCGCTAGGTGCGCTTTTTTGCTATGATAGAGACAAGCGTATAAATATGCATCCAGCGGGAGGAGAACACAGCATGTCGTTGCAGGAACGTTTGAAATCGTTGCTCAAAGAGGTGGAGCCGCAAATGATCGCGTGGCGCCGCCATCTTCACCAATATCCGGAACTGTCCTTTCAAGAGGAAAAAACTCCGGCGATGATCGCGGAAATTTTGCGTGGCCTGGAGTTTGACGAAGTAAAAACCGGAGTGGGCGGCCGCGGGGTCATCGGAGTGCTCAAGGGCAGCCGTCCGGGCAAAGTCGTCGCTTTGCGGGCTGATTTCGACGCGTTGCCGATTCAGGATCAAAAAGATGTTCCGTACAAATCGACGGTTCCTGGTGTCATGCACGCCTGCGGCCACGATGCCCATACCTCCGAACTGTTGGGCTTGGCGAGTGTGCTGGCGGCGCATCGCGACCAGTTTGCCGGGGAAATCCGTTTTTTGTTCCAGCACGCGGAAGAAGAATCGCCAGGCGGAGCGATCCAGATGACAGCGGACGGCGCAGTCGACGGCGTAGACGCTGTATTTGGCGTCCATCTCTGGTCCATGCTGCCAGTAGGCAAAGTGTTCATCAGCGGTGGCCCGATCATGGCGAATACAGATGACTTTGTGATCGAAATCAAGGGCCGCGGCGGTCATGGCGCTGTTCCTGAGGAGACAGTCGATTCGATCGTGGTCGGCTCGCAAATCGTAGGAAATTTGCAGACGATCGCCAGCCGCAACGTCAGTCCGTTGGAAAGCGTCGTCGTGACGGTCGGGACGTTCAACGGCGGTGACAACAACAATATCATCGCAGACAGCTGTCGCCTGACGGGAACGGTGCGTTCGTTCCTGCCGGACGTGCGTGATCGCGCTGAGCTTCGCCTCACGGAAATCGCTGTCGGCACGGCTGCCATGATGGGCGCAGAGGCGAAAGTGTCGTACGAGCGCGGCTATCCTGCGGTGATCAATCATGAAGCGGAAGCGCAAATCGCCCGTGAAGCGGCGCTGGCTGCCTTTGGTCCGGAGCGCGTGGAACCGATGAAGCCGCTCATGGGAGGAGAAGACTTCTCTTACTATTTGGAAAAGGTGCCTGGGGCGTATTTGTTTGTCGGGGCCGGCAACCCGGAGAAGCTGGCGAAGTATCCGCACCACCACCCGCATTTTGACATCGACGAAGACTCCATGCTCATCGCCGGAGAGCTGCTCGGACGAACAGCTTTGCTCTATCTGGAGAAAAAAGAGGGGTAGTATAAACCTTTCCCTTGCAAAGATGCGCTTTTGCCTAGCAGTGGCAATGGCGCTTTTTTGGCGTCTTGCCATAAACTGTTGAAATGAGGCATCGCATACCGCACACGGCAATCAGATGAGCAAAGGAGGGGGCTGCCTCCAGTGAGAAAACGGATCGGCATACTGACCTACCGGGGAGAATCCGGCTTTATCGAACCGGGATTTTTTCGCCGTCTGGTCAAGGAAGGGAGAGAGCTGGGCGCCGACGTCTTTGTTTTCGGGCCGCAGGATGTGCATGTGTCCGAGCGGAAAATCAAAGGCTTCATCCCTGCCGAAAAAGGCTGGAAGAGCGAATGGTTTGAGTGGCCGGACATTGTCATAGACCGCTATCGGTATTATCCGTTGGCGAAGCATAGCCACTATCCGCCGTTTCGCAAGCAAAACTTGTTCCGCTATGCCAACAGCCGTTTTACGAATAAATTCAATCTCCATCAAATTTTGCTGGAAGACCCGTTTTTGACGAAATGGCTGCCCGAGACGTTCGCTTACGCAAGAAGCACGCTGGTTTCGATGCTGAAACGCCATCGCCAGGTGTATCTCAAGCCGACAAACGGCTCGGGCGGGCGAAGCATTTTGCGCGTGGAAAAAACAGAAGAGGGCTATTTGCTGCATGGCAGAACCAAACAGCAGGCGAAAAGCAGGGAAAAGCTGTCCTCGATCAGCAAAGTATGCGAGCGGCTCGAAGCGTGGATGGAAAAAGAAAAGAACGGAAAAGAGCAGTTTTTTCTCCAGCAAGGTTTGCAATTGGCTCTGGTGCCTGGGCGAACCGTCGATGCCAGGGTGCTTGCGCAAAAAGACGGAGAAGGCATCTGGCGGCTGACAGGCATGGGCATACGCATCGGTTCGACGCGCTCTTCGACGTCCAATTTGCACGGCGGCGGGACGGCGATGCCAGCCATTCCTTTTTTGGCGAGCCGCTTCGGACAAGAAGCCGCCAAAAGAATCGTGCTCGAATGCAAAGAGCTTGTCACGCTGACTATCGGCAGAATCGAGCAGCATTTCGGGCAGATGATGGAGTTCGGGTTTGACTTAGGCATCGATGTGTACGGCCATGTGTGGATTATCGAGATCAATCCGAAGCCTGGCAGGGAAATATTCCGGCAGCTCGGGGAGCATCGGCGCTATCGGCAGGCAGTGCGCAGGCCGTTGGAATACGCCTTGTATTTGATCGAAAAAAATGAGCGGATGAAAGACCAGCGATTCGGACTCGGGTGAAAAGGCTCTCCACAGCTTGGAGGGTCTTTTTCATTTCTTTTGCGCAAGGCATGCGGCATAATAATAGCCAGGTGGACGCGTGCTCCTTGACGGCGTGCAAGGTTCACAAACAAAGGAATGGAGGAGATGAGCATGAGACAGGAAGCTTTTTCGATTGAGTTGGGCGAAGGCTTGACGCTTCGGGGGAATGTACATACAGACGAGGCAGCGGGTGCCGGCCAACCGCTGTTGCTGTTTTGCCACGGGTTCAAAGGCTTCAAGGATTGGGGCAGCTTCCCCTATGTGGCAGACGAGCTGGCGAAGCGAGGCGTGACGACGATTCGCTTTAATTTTAGCTGCAACGGTGTGGGCGAGAGCTTGACCGAATTTGACGAGCTGGAAAAATTCGGCCGCAACACGTACGCGCGTGAGCTTGCCGACCTGCAAGCGCTGGTCGAATGGATCGATTCCGGTGAGTTTGTCTGGCCAGACTATGTGGACAAATCCAGACTGTACGTGCTTGGACACAGCAAAGGCGGCGGGGATGCCATCCTGTTCGGAGCGGGCAATCCGCGCGTGGCGGGAATCGTGACCTGGAATGGAATTGCCGATGTCAATTTGTTTGATGCGGGACTGCGCAAGCAAATCGCGGAAACAGGCGTCGGCTATATCGCCAATGCGCGCACCGGGCAAGATATGCCGATTACGCGGACGGTGATCGAGGATGTGGATCAAAACCGGGAAGCGTATGACATTTTGGCGAAAGTGTCTTCGATGGAAACACCTTTGTGCATCTTGAGCGGAGAAAAAGATTTTGTCCGTCTGGTAGAGGGTGCCAAACGGATTCATCAGGCGGCGAAGCACAGCGAGCTGCACTGGATAGAAGGCGGCGACCATACGTGGAACACGCGTCATCCGTTTGCAGGAACTTCTCCGCAACTGGAAGCGGTCATTGAGCAAACGGCTGCTTTTGTCCGTACCCCGCGGACATAGAAAAAGCCTGGATTTTCCTGCGTTTTCAATCCATTTGGGCTATGGTATACTGGGGAACGTCAAAAGATTCAAATGATGTGACTATTCAGAAAATACCAGAGATAGGTGGAGAAGAAACATGAACAGCAAGGTGTATCTGTACGATACCACCCTGCGAGATGGTACGCAGGGAGAGGGGATCAGCCTGTCGGTGGAAGACAAGATAAAGATCGCACTGCGGCTGGATCAGTTCGGAATTGATTTTATCGAGGGCGGTTGGCCTGGGAGCAATCCAAAGGATATGGCGTTTTTTGAGCGTATCCGCGAGATTCCGCTACAGCACGCCAAAGTGACGGCTTTTGGCAGCACCTGTCGTCCGAATGTGGCAGCAGCCGCAGACGACAACTTGCTGGCGCTGATCGCCAGCGGTGCCGAAGCTGCGGCGATTTTCGGGAAGTCATGGGACTTGCACGTGACGGACGCCTTGAAGACGACTTTGGAAGAAAACGTGCGCATGGTCGCTGATTCGGTGGCCTTTTTGAAACAGAACGGTTTGACGACACTCTTTTTGGCGGAGCATTTCTTCGACGGCTACAAAGCAAACCCGCTGTATGCCCTGCGGGTGCTTGCGGCTGCCGAAGAGGCGGGTGCCGACTGGATTGTCCTTTGCGATACAAACGGCGGAAGTCTGCCACACGAAGTATACGAGATCGTCAAGGCGGCTGCCGGACAACTTCGTACGCCGCTGGGGATTCATCCGCACAACGACAGCGGCGTAGCTGTGGCGAACGCTTTGGCCGCGATTCAGGCGGGAGCCAAGCAAGTGCAAGGAACGATCAACGGGATCGGGGAGCGCTGCGGCAACGTCAACCTTATTTCTGTTGTGCCCAATTTGCAGCTCAAGCTCGGCTACGAGTGCGTGAGCAGCGAGCAGTTGCAAGAGCTGACGCAGCTTTCGCGCTATGTGGCGGAGATCGCCAACATGACGCTGCCGAACAACCAGCCTTTTGTCGGACACAGCGCTTTTGCCCACAAAGGCGGAATCCACGTCAGCGCCGTATTGCGCGATCCGAAAACGTACGAGCATATCGAGCCGGAAAACATCGGCAACAAGCGCCGCGTGCTCGTCTCCGAGCTGGCCGGACAGAGCAATCTGCTCGCCAAAATGGAAGAGCTGGAAATCGATCTGTCGCTGGATCGGGAAAAGACCCGCGAGATCATTACACGCATCAAAGAGCGCGAGTTCCAGGGCTACCAGTACGAGGGCGCGGAAGCTTCGCTCACGCTCATGCTGCTTGAGGCTGCCGGCAAGCTGAAAAATTTGTTCACGCTCGATTCTTTCAAGATTTTGATGGAAAAGGCGGCCATCCAGTCGATCACGTCCGAGGCGACAGTCAAGCTGCGGGTAAACGGGGAGAGCGTACATACAGCCGCGGATGGCAACGGCCCTGTCAACGCGCTGGACAACGCCATGCGCAAAGCGCTGGAGAGCTACTACCCCTGTATCGCCAACATGCATCTGGCCGACTACAAGGTGCGTGTTCTGGATGAAAACGGAGCGACAGCGGCAAAAGTCCGCGTGCTGATCGAGTCGGCAAGCAACGGGGAGAAGTGGAGCACGGTCGGGGTGTCTACCAACGTAATCGAAGCAAGCTGGGAGGCGCTCGCAGACAGTATTCGCTACTTGTTGTGGCGGGAAGGCTGCGAGGAAGCGGGACATTTGTCCGCAGCAGAGGCGCGGGTCGGAATCGTCAATCATTAGTTGGAAACACCCCATGTAAAGGGAACAAAAATGCAAGGAAGCGTGGCATGTTTGCACACACGCACGCTTAAAAATGACCAGCTACAGTTCAGCGAATTGGCCCTCCTGTTGTGAGACAGAGCGAACAGGAGGGGCTGTCCGAATGAGCGTGGGCTGGTCTTTTTTGCGTTGCGCGTGCCAGCTCAGTCTGGCGTCTCCGCAGCGGGACGGTCCATCAGCTGGCGCAGCTTTGTTTCGGTCGACGATTGGGGGTCCGGGGTATAAATGCTGCAACGCAAGTCAGCACTGCCCTGTACTTGCAGGGAGGTGAGGTGAAACTGCATTTTTCCGGCTTTGGCATGGCGAAACTCCAGCAGCACCTCAGGAGCCGTGCTGACGTCGCTCTGTTCCCACAGCCGATGAAAGTCGGGGTGGACGTCTCTCATTTCGCGCAAAAAGTGCTCGTACCATTCGTCTTCCACGTACTGTCCGTAGTACGCGCGAAAAATCGCGAGAAAGCCGCTGACGAAGTGCTCCCAGTTGACGGCGAGCCGCCGCAGCTCTTTTCGCGTGAACAACAATCGGATCAGATTGCGCTCTTCCACTGGTATTTGCTCGAAATCGAGAAAGACGTGCGCCGCCGCTTTGTTCCAACCGACGATGTGGAGTCGTCTGTCCGAGATGATGGCAGGACAGGAGTGCAGCTCGTTCACAATTCGCTCCAGGGCTGGACTGATCTGGGGCGACTCGTCTTTGTGCAGCGTGGTGCCGACAGTTGTGCCGCTTTCCAAGGCGAGCGCGTACAAATACTTGCGCTCGTCGACAGTCAGTTGCAGTGCTTTGGATACGGCATCGAGAACGGAGGGGGATACTTTGATATCCCGGCCTTGTTCCAGCCACGTGTACCAGGTGGAGCTTACCCCTGCCAATTGTGCCACTTCTTCCCGGCGCAGGCCAGGCGTCCGCCGCCTTGTGCCAGGAGCAAGCCCGACGGACTGAGGCAAAATTTTTGCTCGCTGCGCTTTTAAAAAGGACGAGAGTGCCTGCAGGCGTGTCTGATTGTTCATGCGGACTTCCTTTCCAAGTCGAAAATGGGTAAAACTGTTACTTATTATACTAGGATAAACAACAACTTGTAATAGGATAAATCATGTGACAAGATGGTTTCCATAAGGGCTTGTAAAGGAGGATAATGATGGAGAAAGTAGTGGTTACGGGGATGGGCGTCATTTCCCCTATCGGAAGCAATGTCGAGCAATTTTGGAGCAGCCTGGTTGAAGGAAAGCCAGGCATCTCCCACATTGACATATTTGATACATCCCGGTTTAAAACGAAAATCGCGGGTCTTGTCCGGGATTTTGACCCGGAGGCGCGATTCGGGCGCAAAGAGGCGAGAAGAATGGACCGCTTTTGCCAGTTTGCGATTGCAGCGGCGGACGAAGCGCTGGCAGATGCAGGACTCCGGCTCGACGATTGCGATCGCGAACGGATAGGCGTCTATGTCGGCTCTGGAATTGGCGGCGTGCAGACGTTATTGGACCAGTACGACACGCTGAGAAGCCGCGGGCCGGAGCGGGTCAGCCCTACGCTGGTGCCGATGCTGATCTCCAATATAGCAGCAGCAATGATCAGCATCAAATACGGCATATACGGCCCGACGATGTCGCCTGTCACGGCCTGCTCGATTGGCAATACTTCGATCGGCGAAGCGTATCGGCTGATCCAATCGGGCAAAGCTGACGTAGTGATTGCCGGAGGAACGGAAGCCGCGATTAACGAGGTATCGCTGGCGAGCTTCAGCAATGCGACTGCCTTGTCCACGCGAAACGACGATCCGGCTGCGGCGAGCCGCCCTTTTGATGCCAAGCGTGACGGGTTTGTCATGGCGGAGGGAGCGGGTATCCTGATTGTGGAGTCTTACTCGCATGCAAGGAAGCGTGACGCTCGGATTTACGCGGAAGTAATCGGCTACGGAGCAAGCTCCGACGCCTACCATATGGTTGCTACCCATCCGGAAGGGCTTGGCCCATACCGGGCGATGAAATGGGCGCTGGAGGAAGCGGGAATCGAGCCTGCGGAGCTGGATGTGATCAGCGCTCACGCTACAGGTACGGAAGTCGGTGACCGTTCGGAGACGCTGGCGATCAAACGTCTGTTGGGCGACCACGCCGGGCGCATCCCGATCACGGCCAACAAGTCGATGACAGGGCATATGTTCGGGGCGGCAGGCGGCGCGGAGGCGATTGCGCTGATCAAGAGCCTTCAGGAGGGAGTCGTACCGCCGACGATCAACCAGGACGAGCGCGATCCCGTCTGTGATCTGGACTATGTGCCAAATACAGCCCGTCGCATGGCGCTGAACGTGGGGATGTCCAATTCCTTTGGCTTTGGTGGACACAATGCGGTGATTGTGCTGCGGAAGTACGAGGGGTAAGGAAGTCTGAAAGTTAGAGTGAGGGAGTCTTCCGGGGTGTTTGGGGAGGCTCTTTTTTTGCTTGATTAGAGATCAGGGAAGCGGACGCACGTTGCCGCCTGAAAGCGTGTTTTCCTTTTTCGCCTGCGCCTTGGAAGGAGTCCCAAAGCCCTTTCGCTTGTTTCCCCTGTTTCCTCGGCCGACGTGTGCTTTGGTTGGATAGTGCTTTTTGAAAGTTGATCAGGGATGAGAAATCTCTTTTTTGGCGTGGTTTCGCTTTTCCCCGGAGCCGTGCAGTGAAGTCAACAGGGGGTATCCCAAGAAGCTACAGCGATTCGTCTCTTTCCTCGCCACGCCTAAAGTACCGACGAAGCAGACTACGAAGCGCCATCTCAAACAAAGCTTTCAATCATTCAGCCTTTTCTTTAAAACCTCCGCCGACCACAACCAGCCCCAGACGAGAAAGAGACGAAATCCGCGAAAGCTCTTTGGGATACCGACCGAGGCTGCGAGGAAAAAGCGAAACACGGTTTTAAGCGTCAACGTGCCCTCGCTTCTGTGAGATGCTGCTTTTGACGCGGTTTCGCTTTTTCCCCGGAGCCGTGCAGTCTAAGTCAACAGGGGGTATCCCAAGAAGCTACAGCGATTCGTCTCTTTCCTCGCCACGCCAAAAGTACCGACGAAGCAGACTACGAAGCGCCCCCCCAAACCAATCTTTCAATCCTTCATCCTTTTCTTCGCGATCTCCGAAGTTTCGAAATAAAGCAGACTCCAAAGCACGATCCCAAGCAATCTTTCAGTCATTCACCATTCCGCCTAGAACCCCCCGCCAACTCCAAGAATGCCCCTAGGAAAAAGGCAGCATACTAACAAAAACCAGAACCAAAAAAGGGGAATCATTCATGACGAACGAGCAGGGAGCGACAGAAACAAACATCCAGCGGGCACCGATTCTCGGCGTCATTATTGCCGGAGCGATAGCGGCCCTGCTGAACCAGACACTCCTCAACGTAGCCCTCCCCAAGCTGATGGAGCAATTCCACATCACTACCTCCACAGCCCAATGGGTCATCACCATTTACATGCTGGTCAACGGCGTCCTGATCCCGACGACGGCTTTTCTGATGGAAAAATATACGACCAGACAGCTGTTTATTTCCGCAATGAGCCTTTTTGCCGCAGGAACGCTCATCTGCGGCATTGCCCCCAGCTTCTCGATCATGTTGATCGGACGCGTGGTGCAAGCAGCGGGGGCAGGGATTCTCATGCCGCTCATGACCAATGTCATTTTCAACATGTTCCCCGCTGATCGGCGCGGTTCCGCGATGGGCATCGTCGGGATTGCCATGGTCTTTGCCCCGGCGATCGGGCCGACCTTGTCCGGGTGGATTGTCGAGCATTACTCGTGGCGCTTGCTGTTTTTCGTCGTCCTGCCGATTGCGCTGATCGTGCTGGTCACGTCCTTTTTCGTCCTGAAAAATGTGACCGAGACGCAAAATCCGAAGCTGGACTCATGGGGAGTCGTCTTGTCGACGATCGGCTTCGGCGGGCTGCTCTACGGCTTCAGCTCCGCAGGCGCGGCGGGCTGGAGGAGTGCAGAAGTCATCGGCATGCTGCTCGTGGGCTGTATCAGCTTGGGGGCGTTTGTCTGGCGGCAGTTGTCGATTGACCATGCGATGCTGGAGTTTCGCATCTTTCAAACTCCGGCCTACACGTTGGCCGTCCTGATCAGCCTGATGGTCAACATGTCGCTCTACTCGGGGATGATTCTCCTGCCTGTCTACGTGCAAAACATCCTGCACTTCACACCTGTGCAATCAGGCTTGCTGCTTTTGCCGGGGAGCATCATCATGGGCATCATGTCTCCGATCACAGGCAAGCTGTTTGACAAGTTTGGCGCAAAATGGCTCGCCCTGATCGGACTCATTATCACGATCGTCACGACTTACGGCTTCACGAAGCTGAGCCTCTCGACAAGCTACAGCTACTTGGTGACGCTTTACACCGTGCGCATGTTCGGACTGTCGATGCTGATGATGCCCGTCATGACGTCAGGCTTGAACGCCCTGCCATTGCAGCTCAATCCGCACGGGACGGCGATGTCCAACACGATCAACGCGATAGGGGGAGCGCTCGGCACAGCGTTGTTCGTCACGATCATGACGACGAAAAGCGCAGCCCACACGGCGGATATCGTCCGAAGCCAGCACCTCAACCCGGCTGACCTCGCCCAGATGCAGCTGGCGACGAAGCAAGGAATTGCCATGGGCACAAACGATGCCTTTATGATCGCCACGCTGTTTACCGTCATCGCGCTCGTTTTAGCGCTGTTCCTCGGCAACAAAACGCCGCGAAGACAAGAGGCTGCCGCACAAAAAAGAGTACCCCAGCCGTCGTAAGCAAGCGCAGTCCGCCAAAAGCCATAAAAAAACCAAAAACCATAACATAAAAAAAGCGCCGCTTCCGCAAAAGGGAGGCGCCGCTTTTTGACGCGTGCTGCGTACTAGCCTTGTTTTCTCATAGCCCCTAATTCTTCGACGATCGCCGTCATCTCATTGATGCCAAACGCCGTTTTTTTCTGCACCATGTTGTACAGGTACAAAAGGTCTTCGTAGTGGGCGAGGTCAAAATCTTCCGGGCGCATAACCGCTGTGTTCGCCATGTTGAGCTTGGCTTTGATGCCCTCGATCAGAACCGCCAAATTTTCCTGGGTTGCCTCTTTCAAATCTGCCATTGCTTGGTCTCCTCTCCAACGCTGCTTGTTATTTGGTCAGCTGTCCACGCGTGACGCCGAGCTGGTTGGTCGCTTTCAGCGTGCGCCATACGTGTGTGCCGCTAACTTCTCCGCGCAGAGCCTTACGATACAGGCTGATGACTTCACGCACGCGCTCCGGTTCTTCTTCCAGAAACTCGATGCGGTAGCTGCCTACATTCAGGGAGCGGAACTCTTTCAAATACTCCGCGCCAGACTGGTCGATGGCGTTGTACACCGTGTTGCGGCAGCCGGTATCTACCCGCACCGGATGCGAGAAGCCGACGCGATCCTTGAGCGAGATGCGAGAGGTTTCGCATGGGGTTCCGCAGTTGGTATGGTCGGTTCCCTCACTCATGAACGTGCAGTATACGCAGTGCTCGGTATGGAACATCGGCATATGCTGATGGATGACCAGCTCCATGTTTGCTGCGTTGGAGCGGCTGAGCAAGTCCACCATTTGCTGGATGTTCAGATCATACGAAGGCGTGACCCGTGTCAGGCCAGCTTCGAGGAACAGCTCCACCGCTTTATGGTTGGCCACGTTCAGGGAGAAATCGCCGATCAGCGGGATGTCGATCTCATCCTTGCGGGACAGGTAGTAGTAGAGTGCCCCTGTATTGCGCACCAAAATCGCGTCCGGCTTGCTTTTGGCAATCAGGGCGAGCACGCCGTTTTCATCCGGCATGTGGATGCGCATCGTGGCAATCCCGATTTTCTTGCCGTATTTGTGCGCCAGCTTGACGCCTTCTGGATACTGTTTGACAAATTCGAAGTCCGCGTAAAGGAAATCGACGTCCGTCTGCGCCGCAGCTTCCAGTTGTTCCAGCGAGCGGCACAAAGCTGTCAACAGCGGCTTTTCCACCGGCTGCGAGCGAGGCACGTCCGCATACACATTCACATCGCGATGCTGGTAGACAGGCGGCTTGGAACGCAAGTACACAAGCTGCTCTACCGCTTCACGGCGCATCCGGTTCAGCTCGCTGACCGGAACGATCAAGTCTCCGGCAAGGTCAACCGTCAAATCGTGAGCGTCCAGATGGTAAACCGTTCCGCCCAGACGGCTGAGCTGATCATGCAAAAGCTCGTGCGTCAGCGGTCGCTTCACGGCAGATTCCAGCAGCTTCTCCGACGGAACGGTGACAGCGTGGTTCGCCTGTTTGTCCACCCAGGTGATGCAGAGTTTATCGCCCAGCTTGCCGCTGACATGCACCGACAGTGGGAACGTGCGGTACGGCTTTTCCGTTTCAAACGTTTTGCGCAGGCGGCGGTCAAGCTCGGGATCGCTTGTTTTCCAGACGCGGTCGCCTACGTGGAGTCGTTTCAGGTTGACGTCGTTTCGGCCCATCACGATCTCGTACACGCCTTTTTCCACTTCGCCCTCGATCTTTTTGCCGCGGGACAAAATATCGTAGACGCGTCCGCCTTCTTCTTTTTGCGTCGGGTCGCCCGCGTCGAACACGATGCCGTCACCGCGTTTGACAGGAGCAGCAATTTCCACGAGCACGCTTGTGCCCAGCAACTTTTTCACTGTACCTAAAAAGACGCCGCGGCTTTTCGGGAACGATCCATCTATGAGCTGCTTGTTGTTCGTTCCTTCCAAAAATCCGTGGGTGAAACCACGGGAAAAGCTTTGCTGCAACTCGCGAATTTCTATTTCCGACGGGCCTGTGTCTTGTCCGGCAAAATAGCGCTCGATTGCCGCGTTGTATTTGCTGACCACGTTGGCTACGTACTCCGGAGATTTCAGGCGCCCTTCGATTTTAAAAGAAGTGACGCCTGCCTCGATCAGCTCGGGAACCAGGTCGACGGCAGCCAGATCTTTTGGCGAGAGGACGTAGGCGATGTTGCCCATATCCTTTTGCACGCCGTCCACGATCAAATCGTACGGCAGTCGGCAAGCCTGGGCGCACTCGCCGCGGTTGGCAGAGCGGCCGCCCCACATTTCCGAAGTCAGACACTGACCGGAGTAGGAGACGCACAAAGCGCCGTGGACAAAAACTTCCATCGGCAGCTTCGCTTTTTCGCCGATCTTCTTGATTTCCTTCAAGGAATTTTCCCGGCCCAAAACGACGCGTTCCATGTCGAATGGTTTCGTAAATTCGACAGCTTCCGGGGAAGTGATCGTCATCTGCGTGGAGCCGTGGATCGGGAAGTCAGGGGAGATTTCGCGAATCAGCTTCACCAGACCGAGGTCCTGGACGATAACCGCGTCCACCCCGGCGTGAATACAGGCGTCAATCAGCTCGCGGGCATCCTCCAGCTCGTTTTCGAATACGAGAATATTAAAGGTAAGAAAACCTTTTACACCGTACATATGCAAGTAAGCCATAATCTCAGGCAGCTCAGCCATTTGAAAGTTCTCCGCGCGTGCGCGTGCGTTGAACTTTTCTACACCGAAAAAGATGGCGTTGGCACCATTCGCGACGGCGGCTTTCAAACAGTCCCAGTTGCCTGCGGGGGCCAACAGCTCAATATCTTCACGCTTTATGTTGTTTCGCATGTGTATGTCATTACCTCCAAGGTCTTTAAAAAAAGCTCTTCTTCATCATAGGGAAATGTCCTTGCTCCCGCAACAAAAACCTCCACTTCTCCAAATGTTGAAAATTGTCGCTTCCAGTAAGTGTGAGTTTGATGGTATTCTGTAAGAAAAATCAAAAGATTCCACAATGGAATGATCAGCCAAATCGACAAAATTCGTGGATTTTTTTGAGCAACAAGCTTCCCCACCATTATAGCCATCGTTTGCACAGCTTATAGCTCGGCTCGTGATCTAGCCGAATGACAACTGGCAACAGCAGCGCAGAAAGGAGGCGAACATGGCACAGGACCAGGAAATGTGGGACAAGCTGTTTCATGAGCTTGCCTGCATCAAAAGCGAGTTAAAAGCGTTTAAGCTTGAAACCCGGGCAGAACTATACCAAATCAAAGACGAGCTGAAAGAATGGCAACAGCAGAATGGACAACAACGGCTCCCTAAAAAAGGGGAATAAACGATGATGACAGCAAACAAGAACAGCAACTGGTGGAATAAAACGGTCAAAGCGGTACTCGCGACAGGCTTGACCGTATCTCTGGCGGCGTGCGGACAGGCACCGGAAGCCGCAAAACCAGCCCAGCCATCGCAACAGGCGACAACTCAGCCGGCACCAGCGAAGGAAACCAAACAGCCTGAGCAGGTGCTCCGACTGAACAACTTTACGGAGCCGCTTTCTCTGCATCCGGGAATGATTACAGATGTATGGTCTTCCAATGTCATTTTCCAGACGTTTGAGGGACTGACACGAATCGACAAAGACGGCGTGCCACAACCGGCGATTGCCCAAGAAATCAAAGCGTCCGACGATCTGCTCACCTATACCTTTACACTGCGGGACAACGCCAAATGGTCAAACGGTGATCCGGTAACGGCACACGACTTCGAGAACGCCTGGAAATGGGTATTGGACGCGAAAAACGGTTCCGAATACGCCTACCAGCTCTTTTATGTGAAAAATGCAGAAGCGGCATTCAGCGGAAAAGCAAAGCCGGAAGAGATCGGGGTAAAAGCGACGGATGACAAGACACTGGTCGTCCAGTTGGAAAACCCGACGCCGTTTTTCCTGGAGCTGACCGCTTTCTACAGCTACTTCCCGGTTAACACAAAAGTAGCGAAAGAGCACCCGGATTGGGCGAAGGACGCAGGTCCGAACTACACTTCGAACGGACCGTTCAAGCTGACTTCCTGGGATCACAAAAACAAGCTGGTGCTGGAGAAAAACGAGAACTACTGGGATGCTGGCACAGTCAAGCTGACGAAAATCGAAATGAACATCATCAATGACGCCAATACCGAGTTGTCCATGCTGGAGAACGGCGATCTGGACTGGGCAGGAGCGCCTACCGGAAACTTGCCGCTCGACGCGATGCAGACGCTGAAGGAAAAAGGTCTTCTGGAGATTACGCCGAAAGCAGGAACGTACTGGTACGAGTTCAATACGCAACAAAAACCGTTCAATAACAAAAAAATTCGCCAAGCGTTCGCACTGGCGATCAGCCGCCAAGACATCGTCGACAACGTGACGCAAGGCGGCGAACTGGTTGCGACAGCCGTAGTGCCTCCGACCATGTTTGCAGAAAACACGCAAGGCTTGTTCAAGGACAACGATGTGGAAAAAGCGAAACAGCTTCTGGCAGAAGGCATGAAGGAAGAAGGATACGCGAGCGCCGACAAGCTGCCGCCAATCACGCTCTCCTACAACACAGAAGAAGCGCAGACCAAAATCGCGCAAGCCGTGCAAGACATGTGGCAAAAAAATCTCGGAGTACAAGTGAAGCTGGAGAACCAAGAGTGGAACGTGTACTACGAAAACGTGAAAAATGGCAAGTTCCAGGTAGCCCGCATGGGTTGGACAGGCGATTTCAACGATCCGATCAACTTCCTGGAAATTTTCCGCACGAAAGAAGGCAACAACCACACCGGATGGGAAAGCAAGGCATACGCCGAGCTGCTCGCCAAGTCTTCCAAGGAAAAGGATGCTGCCAAACGCAAGGCGATCTTGCAGGATGCAGAAAAGCTGCTGGTGGATGAAATGCCAGTAATTCCGTTCTACTTCAAATCCACAGTTTACGCGAAAAATCCGAACTTGAAAGATGTCGTCATTTCCGGGCTGGGCAATGCGCAGTACAAATGGGCCTATTTTGAATAATCGTTCCTAACAAAAATGTGAAGGGCTGGTCGCTTGGATTAATCCACGACCAGCCCTTCGAATACAATCGAGACCTTCTCTTCCATTATTTCTTCCAGCGCCCAGGCGCCTTCGCTGCGCACCCAGTCATACAGCGCGTTGTAGTAGATGTTTTCCAACATGTTTGCCGCCACGAGCGGATTGAACTTGGCCTTCAGCTGTTGCCGATCCTGCGCTTCTTCGATCAGGTCTGCAAAAAGCTGGCGCAGCTCAAAGTACATGTTCTTTTCGTTCTCCAGCACTTTGCGATGCTTCATCGACGATTCCACGACGACTTTGATGAAATCAAAATTGGTGATCGTCACTTCGTTCATGATTTTGTAAATCCGCAGAACCTTGGATTTGCAATCGTCCCCGTAGTCCCACTCCGCACGGCGTTCTTCGATTTCGTGAAGCCGTTCATATCCCCAGTTGGCGAGGATTGCTTCCTTTGACGTGAAATGCAGAAAAATGGTGCCGCGAGCGACATCTGCTTCTTCCGAGATCATGTCGATGGTCGTTGCTTCAAAGCCGTGCTGCTTGAACAGCTTGATGGCAGCGTTGAAGATTTTTTCGCGTGTTTCCCGCTTTTTTCTCTCCCGTCTCGTCGTCAAAAAGGTAGTACCTCCTCTGCTCGTTTGTATGATTATAACATAACACTTACTTACAAAAGAATTTTCCGTACATTTCAGGAGCAAAAGGGCAAAAAAAGGGATAGACTTCTGTGCGAGCCGAATGTATATTTATATACTATAATGAATAAATATTTAATCATACCGAGCTGTTAGAGCATGGGGTGGAGGAGAGTAAAATGAGCGTTGCAAAAGCGCTGACAGTACGTCAGGCAATGATGAAGGACGTCGATGCCATGTTGGAAATCATTAATGAATATGCACAACAGGGATTGATGTTGCCGCGAACGAAACTTTCTGTCTGTGAAAATTTGCAGTCATTTATCGTCGCTCATGATGGAGATACAGTGGTTGGCGTTGCCGGACTGCATATTTTATGGGAGGACCTGGCGGAAATCCGCTCCCTGGCGATATCGGAAAAAGCAAAAGGGATGGGCGTGGGCAAGCATCTCGTCCTTCATCTCGTAGACCAGTGCCGCAACCTGGGCATTAACCGTGTGCTTGCGCTAACCTATCAAAAAGTGTTCTTTGAAAAGTGCGGATTTTGGATCGTAGCGAAGGAAACGTTGCCGCAAAAAGTGTGGAAAGACTGCATTAACTGTTCCAAGCTGCCCATGTGCGACGAAATCGCAATGATTTTCGAGACTGCCTGATACATTTGGTATAGCCTTCCTTTTTTCTTTTCTGGTACTATATTCGTAACAATAATAAAAATATAGAGAATATTGAATCAGAAAAGATGTTCGAATTGGGGGGCTTTCCATGAAGCTGGGCGCGCGCGTACTGATCGTGCTCCTGGTCGCGAGTATCGTACCATTGACCGCGGCAGGAGTGTTTGCTTACCAAGAGACGAAACAGGAATTGCTGAATGGCAGTGCAGCCAAGCTGGAAGCGTTGCGAATCAGCAACAAGGAGCAGGTGGAGAATTACTTGCGGGAGCGCACGAAAAACGTCGATACGCTGGCGGCCTCCGGAACAGTAATCTCTGCCGTTTCTGTCTTTTCCGAGTTGTGGCAAGGAGGCAGGGAATCTGCCGCCTACAAAGAGGCAGAGCTGTCCTACGCCAAAGAGTTGAAGATGGAAGTCGCGCGCTACGGGTTTTCCAACGCCTTTTTGCTCAGTGAAACAGGCGAGATCGTGTACGAGACAAAGCCGCAAGCGGATTTTGGCACCAATTTGCTGACAGGCCCGCATGCAAGCTCCGTATTGGGCAAGACTGTTCAGCAGGTCGTGAAGGGACAGAGCGCCGAGGTGTCTGATCTGGGCAGGTACGAACCGTCAGGCAATGTGCCAGGTGTCTACATTGCGGCTCCGATTTACGAAAAAGGCTATATGATGGGGCAGCTCGCGGTCGAAGTGCCGCTCGATTACATCTCCCGCCTCTTGAACCAGAGAGAGGGCTTGGGCGAAACCGGAAAAATTTATCTCGTCGGGCCGGACAAGCTGATGCGTTCGCAGTTGGGAAGCGGCGAGGAGACGATTCTCAAGCAGGTCGTAGACACGCCGATCATCGGGCAGGCTTTCCAGTCCGAAGGGTTTTCAGGGACGCAGGAGAGCGTCGATTATCGCGGACAGCCCGTTCTCGTTTCCTATGACCAGATCAAAGTAGCGAAGCATACATGGGTCATTCTCGCCGAGATGGACATGACGGAAATTTTGGCGGGGCCAAGCCGGATTCAAACGGCGATGGTCGTTTTCAACGGGGCGGTTCTCTTGCTCATCGTGGCGATTTCGCTCTACACGGCAGGCTGGCTGCGCCGTTCTTTCAGCGGAATGCTCCTGGCCGCAGAACGGATCGGAAAAGGCGACTTCACGACCTCGTTTCCAAGCAAACTTTTGAAGCGCAAAGACGAGCTGGGCGAGCTTGCCCGTTCGCTGTCGGCGATGCAAAAGCAGCTGCAAGGCATTCTTTTGCAAGTCGGACAAGCGGCAGCATCTGTGGCACACGCCGTGCGGGAAATTCACGGGAATACGAACGAGATTGCCGCATCGAGCCAGCAAATTGTGCAGGTGGTCGATCAGGTGGCAGCTTCGAGTGAGAACCAGATGGAGAAAATGGGGCAAACGCTGAATCTGGCCGTGGACTTGACGAATGACGTAGCGGGGGTCACGCAAAATGTGCAGCAAGTCACGCTGTCCTCGACCGAGATGAAGCAGCACGCTGAGGAAGGCAGGGAAGCAGTAACCGCCGTCATTCTCAGCATGGAGGAAATCAACCGCTCGGTAGAAGCTGCCACCTCTGTGATCCACGTCCTGGAGCAGCGCTCGCAAGATATATCGCGCATCATTGCGGTCATTACGGAAATTGCCAGACAGACGAACTTGCTGGCTTTGAATGCGGCGATCGAGGCAGCGCGTGCCGGAGAGCACGGCAAAGGCTTTGCAGTCGTCGCCGGAGAAGTCCGCAAGCTGTCCGAAGGCACGAACGAGGCTGCGCAGCAAATCGTGCGCATGATCAATGACGTACAAAACGACACGGCGATCGCGGTGGCAAAAATGGCCGAGGGAGCCGAGACGACGGCGCACGGCATGAAAACCGCCCGCCAGTCGGGGGAAATGTTCCAGCATATCGAGCAAAACATTTTGCGCGTGTCGGAGGAAATCCGGCGGGTCAGCGACGCTTTCGCGCGGATGGCCCCGGATGCGCAGCAAGTCGTCGTCGTCGCCAAAGAAGTTTCGGCTGCTTCCGTACAAGCTACGGCAGGCGTGCAAAGCATCTCTGCTGCGGTGGAGGAGCAAAGCGCAGCGATGGAACTGATCGCCCAATCTGCCGATCAGCTGGCGAAGCTGGCCGACGATTTGCGCGGCTCGCTGGCCGCATTTGTCCTCAAGTAACCAGGCGGGGAAAATCGCATAACGTTGCCGGGAAATGTTCGTTTTCCCGGCTCTTTTTGCATTTTGGAAGGATATCTCACACAAAATGTTGAATGATAAGGACGATGGAGAGTTTCGGGCCGGAGGGACGTAAGCGTGCACAAACTAGATTGGGAACTTTATTTGCTGCCGTTCGAGCAAGCTGTAGAAGAGATCAAAGTCAAAATTAAAAATATCCGCAACGAGCTGCGCAAGCGCAAGGAGCATTCGCCTATCGAGTTCGCCGTGGGCCGGGTCAAATCGATCCCGAGCATCTACAACAAAGCAAACCGCCTGCAATTTCCGATTGATGAAAATATATGCTGGGAGATCAGGGACATCGCGGGCGTGCGCGTCATCTGTCAGTTTATCGACGACATTCCCGCTGTGGTGGAGATGATCCGCAAGCGCGGCGACATGCGCGTCTATTTGGAAAAAGACTACGTGTCCACGCCAAAAGAAAGCGGTTATCGCGGCTATCACCTGGCGGTCGAATACCCGATCATGATGGCGGGCGGACAAGTGACGATCCCGGTGGAAATCCAAATTCGTACACTCGGAATGAACTTTTGGGCAACGATTGAACACTCGCTGAATTACAAATACGAAGGAATCATTCCGTCGAACATTCGCCAGCGGCTGTTTGAGGCCGCCAAAGCTTCGTACAAGCTGGACAGCGAGATGAACAACATCCGCGACGAGATCAAGGAAGCACAGGCCGAGTTCACGAAAAAGGAAGTGCCGATGGAATCGCTGCTCTCGCTGGTGGAGCTGGACCTGGACATTGACGCTGGAATGATGGAAAGCAGCGCACATGAAAGGAAAGAAAACGAAAATGACGACCATTAATTGGCTGGAAGAAACGAATAAACTCAAGGATGAGCTGATCGCGACGACGCAGGACTTTTTGCGGATCAAAAGCGTGCTCGATCCTGCTACGGCTGGCGAAGGAGCGCCTTTTGGCAAAGGCATTCGCGAAGCGCTGGATTTTGCCCTGGACGTATGCAAGCAAGCCGGAATGACGACCAAGGATGTTCGCGGGTATGCCGCTCACGCCGAGTTCGGGCAAGGGGAAGAGCTGGTCGGCATTTTGAGCCACGTCGATGTCGTGCCGGAAGGGGATGGCTGGAGCACTCCGCCGTACGCCGCCGAAATCGTAGACGGGAAGCTGGTCGCGCGCGGAGCGATTGACGACAAGGGGCCGACCATGGCGGCGATTTTTGCAGCCAAAGTGGTGCTCGGACTGGGACTGCCTCTTTCCAAGCGTGTCCGCTTCATTTTCGGGACGGACGAAGAGTCCAGCTGGCAATGCGTGAAAACGTATTTTGAAACGGAAGAAATGCCGACGATGGGTTTCACGCCTGACGCCGATTTTCCGCTGATCTATGCCGAAAAAGGTTTGACTGACTTGACGCTGTCCCAATCGTATGAAGCGTTCCAAAAGCTCGGCGCTTCGGCTGTCGAGCAGGCAGACGCCAAGCTCGTGTCCTTCCAATCCGGCCTGCGCATGAACATGGTGCCGGACAAAGGAACAGCGAAGTTGGCGCCACAGGGACTGGACAGTCAGGCGATTGTGGAGCGTTACGAGAAGCATTTGGCACAAACAGGCTTGAAGGGGCAGGCGGAAGCAAAAGACGGCTTGGTCGTGCTGCATATGGAAGGCGTCTCTGTCCACGGCATGGACCCGAAAAAAGGGGTCAACGCAGGTACGGAGCTGCTCCACTTCCTGCACACACTGACATTGGACGCGCGTGCGGCTGTGTACGTTGCCGCAGCAGATCGCTACTTGCACAAGCAGCATGACGGACAAGCGATCGGCATCGCCCATGACGACGAGGAGATGGGCGCGCTCACATTGAACACGGGCGTGCTGGAGTATGAAGCGGAAGGAGACGCGCTGTTCCGCTTGAACATTCGCTATCCGCACTCGATCTCGTTCGAGAAGTGGTCGACGACTCTCGCAGACCGATTCGCTGCTGCTGCTTTTGACTTGCAAGTCGTGGAGCACCTGACTCCGCACCGCGTCGACCCGAATCACCCGCTGGTCACTACCCTGCAAAAGGTGTACACGGAACAGACAGGGGAAGAGGCAGGCATTATCGCTATTGGCGGTGCCACCTACGGCCGCTCCCTGGATGTGGGCGTAGCGTTTG
Organism: Brevibacillus sp.; assembly: GCF_003521185.1. Lineage (NCBI taxonomy): Bacteria > Bacillati > Bacillota > Bacilli > Caryophanales > Paenibacillaceae > Brevibacillus > Brevibacillus sp. The sequence goes on along the minus strand of NZ_DOTK01000037.1, from coordinate 97,375 downwards.
GCCCGCTGTTCCCGGGACGCCCGGACAGTGCCCATCAGCGCGATGAGTACATTTTGGTCGACGATCTGGTCAAGGCGACAGCGATCTACGCTCAGGCGATTTACGAGCTGGCAAAATAATCGACAGGATAATCCGGGGATGCGGCGATTGGCTGCATCCCCTTTACAATTTGTGGGAGCGCGGTTTATACTTTGGAAGTACGATTGATTGAGTAATCATCCATGAGGAGACGTGTTTGCATGGCCCTGTCCGATTCGCAAGTCCAAAAAATGAAACAGAAGCGCGAGACGATATTGGAGCAAGCCACTCTGATGTTTGCCGAGCACGGCTATAACGATACGACGATTGCGAAAGTAGCGAAGGCGTCAGGCGTCAGCTTTGGCAGTGTGTTTACGTATTTTGAAAACAAAGACCAGCTCTTTTTCGCGGCAGTCGTGGAGCCGTTGCAAGTGTACGCACCTAAGCTGCTCGACTTTGATCCGAACGCCAAGCAGCCGACGCAAGAGCTTTGGAACATGGTGGCAAAGCATATCAAAATCTTTTCGAGCTTCGGCCCGTACTTGCGGCTGGTCGTGCAGGTCATCGGCTATCACAACCGCTTTGCCGAAGCGTTTGCCGAGCTGGACGCTTTTCACAATACGTTTCGGGCGAAAATCGGCGAGCTTGTGAAAAACGGCCAGGAGCGGGGCGAGCTGCAAATCCAGGATGCCAAGTACGCTGCGACTGCCTACACCAGCTTTTTGATCGGCCTGCGGGTGAATCTCATCGACTCGCCAGACAGCCAGATGTGGGAACAATTTGTGCCGTTTGCCATGCAGCTTTTTGGAGCGAAGACCGACTAACCGTGTTCGCTCTTTTTATGACCAATAAATGATTGATTGATCAATCGTAAAAAGGAGGAATCGCGCGTGGGCATTTTCGCGTTTGACCGAACGATTCGCATTCGGATGGTCCTGCAATTTTGGACGAATCTGGCGGTGATGTCTGTTGTGCCGTACTTGATCGTCTTTTTCTCCAGCCAACTGGGCACAGCCGTCACCGGAATGATGTTCATCGGGGTCATGGCGGCGAGCATTCTCGGGACGTTTGCCGGGGGATATGCAGCGGACCGGATCGGCCGGAAAAAAGTGATCGTCACATGTGAAGCGGTTATTTTTGCAGGTTTTAGTGCGGTTGCCTGGGTAAATGCGCCGGGGTATCAGCTGCCGTATGTGACGTTTGGCTTGTTTGTGTTCATTCAGCTGTGCACAGGCGCGGCGGGACCTGTTTACCAGGCGTTGATTATCGATGTCAGCCGTCCCGACAATCGGCGCGCGATCTTTACGGCTTTGTACTGGCTCAACAATCTCGCGGGTGCGGCTGGCGGCATGATCGGAGCCTTTTTGTTCAAGGAGCATCACTTTTGGCTGTTTGTCGGAGTCGCTTGCAGCACGGCTATTTCTTTGCTCATCACGATTTTGTACATTGGCGAGACGTATGTGCCGAAAAGCCAAAGCCAGCCCGGCAAAAAGGAAGCGCAGACAAGAGACGACGAAGGGCGGAAGTTCAGTCGGGTGCTAACGGCGTACGCGAGCGTTTTTCGCCATAAATGGTTCATGTGGTTCGCCCTAGCAAGCTTGCTGATCATCTCGGTGGAAGAACAATTGACGAACGCCATCGGGATTCGCCTGGTGAAGGAGCTGGCGGAACCGCAAGCGCTCCTGCCGTTTCTCGCCTTTCAGGTAGACGGAATGAACATGCTGGGGATACTGAGATCGGAGAATACGCTCCTGGTTGTATGCCTGACCGGACTCGTCTCCCTGCTGATGAAAAAGGTCAAGGAGCGCGCCAGCTTGCTGTGGGGTCTCGTGCTTTTTTTCAGCGGCTACACCGTGATCAGCTACAGCGCCTCGCCATGGCTGTTGCTGTTTGCGATGCTCGTAGCCACGATCGGCGAGTTGATGCACATCCCTACAAAGCAAACGATGCTGGCGAACATGGTGCCAGATGATGCGCGAAGCACGTACATGGCGGTTTATTCCTTGCTCAATATCGTGGGAGTCAGCAGCGCCGGCGTGTTTATTCTCATCAGCGCCTGGGTGCCGCCGCTGCTTCTCAGTGCCGGATTTGCCTGCATGGGAGCTGTCAGCGTGGGCATGTTCGCAGTTATCACCAAACGGCTTGCGCAAGAACCCGAGACTTCTGCCGCCCCGATCCAGACCGGAGCCTGAGCTTGCTTTCTCTCTGTCTAGCGTTCAAGGGAATTAGCTGGGCTGTCGCGAAAAAGAATAAAGAAAAAATTGATTTTCCAATAGGAGGAATTTTTCTGATGGATGACATCACCAAATTGATCAAGGAACTGACAGAGGTGGACGGCGTTCCCGGACACGAGCGCGAAGTGAGAAAAAAGATGGAGGAGCATTTGGCGCCGCTTAGCGAGCAGCTCGTAAAAGATCGGCTGGGCGGAGTTCTCGGTGCGAAAACGGGGGATGCGGGCGGCCCGAAAATTTTGCTGGCGGGACACCTCGACGAAATCGGCTTCATGATTACGCAGATTACGCCAAAAGGCTACTTGCGCTTCATGCAGCTTGGCGGCTGGTGGCCGCACAATTTGCTCTCGCAGCGGGTGAAGGTCAAGACGCGAAAAGGCGAATACGTGGGGATCATCGGCTCGAAACCGCCGCACTCTCTGGAAAAAGAGGAGCGGGAAAAAGTGATGAAGCTCAAAGATTTGTACATCGACATCGGGGCCAAAAACGAGGAAGAGGCGAAAGCGATGGGCGTCCGCCCCGGCGATTGGGCTGTTCCGGCAAGCGAGTTTACGACGATGCGCGACGGAGAGTTGTGGGTAGCCAAAGCGCTGGACAATCGGGCAGGGTGCGCGCTCGCGATTGAGGTTCTCAAGCGTTTGCAGACAGAGGAGCACCCCAATGTCGTATACGCCGGGGCAACCGTGCAGGAAGAGGTCGGCTCTCGCGGAGCAGGTACGGTCGCCCATTTGGTGCAGCCAGACATTGCCTTTGCCCTGGATGTAGGGGTCGCCTACGATACGCCGGGAAGCGAGTCGCATCCGTTCACGTGCAATATGGGCGACGGCCCGCTGATTTTCCTCTACGACGCGACGATGATTCCGCATACCGGACTGCGCGATCTCGTCATGGATACGGCGGAGGAGCTGGGAATCCACGTGCAAGTCGATGCGATGGCAGGCGGGGGAACGGACGCCGACAAGTTCCATACGAGCGGTGTCGGCTGCCCGTCCTTGGTCGTCGGTTTTGCCACCAGGTACATCCACAGCCATAATTCGATCATGTCCAAAAAAGATTTTGAACAGGCCGCCGAGCTGTTGACGGCGGTGATCAAAAAGCTCGATCATGATACGGTAGCGCGATTGATCGACTAATTTCCAGCAGAAATCACCTTCCTGACCACGGCAAAAAGCGAAAGCGTGTCGAATGGTTTGGTTGTATTTTTCAAGCGACTCCTATAGTATAGGTAGGATAGGATTTCGCAAGGGTACAACCTGCCTGGGATGATTCACACCCGCTGTCCATGCAGCCAAGGGTGTACAGAACGGGACCGCGTGTGATGTGAAAGGAAGTGGATATGATGGCAAAATCGTTTGCGTCTTTTGGCTTTCGACCGGAGCTGATGCAAGGGATTCAAGACCTGTATTATAAAGAACCGACACCGATCCAGGAGGAAGCGATTCCGCTGATTCTGGAAGGGAAAGATGTGATTGGACAAGCGCAGACCGGAACCGGAAAAACAGCAGCGTTCATGCTGCCGATCCTGAACCGTCTGGAGGAAGGAAAGCGCGACATTCAAGCGCTGATTTTGACCCCGACGCGCGAGCTGTCCATTCAGATCGCCAAAGAAGTAGAGAAGCTGGGCAAGCACCTCGATGTGAATGTACTGTCTTTGCACGGCGGAGCGGATATTGACAAACAGCTGAGCAAGCTGAAAGCGACGGTACATGTGGTCGTCGGGACGCCAGGCCGCGTACTCGATCACATGAAGCGCGGTTCGCTGCATTTCGGACGGATTTCCACGCTTGTCTTGGACGAAGCGGACAAGATGATGGAGATGGGCTTTTTGGAGGATGTCGAGCAAGTGATCGTCCACACGCCATCGCAGCGTCAAGTGCTGCTCTTCTCCGCAACCATGCCCGATTTGGTCAAGCGGCTCGCTCATCGCTTCATGAAGCAGCCGCCGCATCTTAAAATCGAGGGCAAGCAAAAGACCGTAGAGAAAATCGAGCAATTTTACTACGTCGTCAACCAAAGTGACAAAACAGATGCGCTCGTCGATGTCGTGGAGCAGGAACAGCCGTTTTTGACGATTGTGTTCGCGAACACGCAAGTCCGCGTGCAGCAACTCACGGCTCGTTTGCAGGAAAACGGACTGTCCGCGCAAGCGCTGTACGGAGATTTGTCGCAAAGCAAGCGCGAGCAGCTGATGAGACAGTTCCGCGAGATGCGCTTCCAGTACCTGGTTGCCACCGATATCGCGGCGCGCGGGCTGGACGTCGAAGGCATCACGCATGTCATCAACTACGATTTGCCCAACGACGTCGACAGCTACATTCACCGCGTAGGCCGTACAGGACGTGCGGGACAGAGCGGAAAAGCGATCTCGCTCATTTCCCCGCGCCAGAAAAACTTGATGGGCCGCTTTGCCAAAGCGACGAAGGCGTCGATTGAAGAGCGCATTCTGGAGCCAGGCCGCCATCTGGATGCAGGCCGTCGCGAACGTGCGCAGGAGCGTGAGGCCCACTTCATCGAGCTGCGCGCCCAACAGGCGAAAGAACAGCAAAAGGAAAAAGACAAAGAGTTCGCTCCAGTGCGCGAAGCTTTGAAGAAAAAAGCGAAAGTAAAGCCAGGCTACAAGAAAAAGCTGGCGCGCGAGCTGGGCGAGCTTCAGACGCAGTATGAGAAAAACCGCAAAAAGGCAGAAGCGATTGCTGCCAGAAAAGCAGGGAAATCGGCAAAGCCGGCAGATGCCAAAAAAGCGGGAAAAGGCGGAGCAAACCGCTCTGCCAAAGGGGCAAGACCGTTCCGTCAAGATTCGGGCAAGTCCAGAGGGTAATGCAAGCATAAGAAAAGGTCCAGATTCGCTTCGTGCGAGCTGGGCCTTTTTCGCGTGTGTCCGATGGCGAGTTATTGTTGGAATTATTTGAACCATAAAACAAAAGTGCAAAAATATTAATTCTGATAAAACATATCGGAATAATGTTGAATAAAATCTTTTTATCGATTAGACTCTAACCTAAGTTCGCAATTTAAATCATATTATTTTTATCTGATTAGTTGTAGTGGGGAGGAAGCGATTATGTGGAAATACATGCTCAAGCGGTCGCTGTCGATGGTCATAACGTTATGGCTCATCGCCACATTGACGTTTGTCATCATGCACCTGATTCCCGGTGATCCGTTCGCGACGGAAGCGCGCATGCTGCCGGAAGAGGTGGTGCAGAACATGCGGGAGCGATACCACCTCGATAAACCGCTGATTGAGCAGTATGTCCAGTATATGAATGGACTGATTCATCTCGATCTCGGCCCTTCGATTCAACAAAAGTCGCAGGACGTCACGACGTTGATTCAAAGCGGCTTTCCAGCGTCAGCCGTACTCGGTTTGCAGTCGCTGGTGATCGCCCTGACCGGGGGCATCGCGCTCGGAGTCGTTGCAGCTCTGTTTCACAACCGCCTGATGGATTATGCGGCGATGTTTTTTGCCATCCTCGGCATCTCGGTTCCGAGCTTCATCCTGGCTCCTTTACTCATCAAGTATTTTGCGGTGAAGTGGGAGCTGCTTCCGGTAGCGTCCTGGGATGGCTGGGAATACTCCGTGCTCCCTTCCGTTGCGCTGGCGATCGGGCCGCTGGCGATTATTGCCCGCTTTGTCCGCACCAGCATGATCGAGGTGTTTGACCAGGACTACATGAGCACGGCGGAGGCAAAAGGGCTTTCGACTTTTCACATCGTGTTCCGCCACGGTATCCGCAATGCGATTCTTCCGGTCATTACGTTTATCGGCCCGCTGTTTGCCAACCTGATTACGGGCACATTTGTCGTCGAAAAGATTTTCGCGATCCCGGGCATCGGCAAATATTTCGTGGAAAGTATTTTCAATCGCGATTATCCGGTTATTCTCGGAACTTCTGTCTTTTACAGTGCCGTCCTGATTTTGACCTTGTTTGTCACCGATATTTTGTACCGATTCGTCGATCCGCGAATCAAATTAGCCAATGGAGGGGAATAGCGCGATGGCAGAAGTATCACATGTGCCAGATGAACTTTTTCGCCCGCTTGATCGCAGCCGGTTCGACAGTCACAACGCCATGCGTCCGAGTGCGAGCTACGGCCTGGAAAGCATCCGGAAAATTTTTCGCAACAAGCTGGCGGTTCTGGGCTTTTGTTTGCTCGGGGCAATCGTGATCTTGTCCGCTTTTGGGCCGGGCATGCTTCCTTACTCCGCCAGCGAGCAATCTCTCGTCTCGGGCAATTTGCCGCTGTCAGCCGAGCATTGGTTTGGAACGGACGACCTCGGCCGCGACATGTGGGTGCGCACCTGGGAGGGAGGGCGAATCTCCCTGTTCATCGGAGTCGTTGCCGCCCTGATCGACTTGGTTATCGGCGTAGTGGTCGGCGGGTTGTCGGGTTACATGGCGGGTCGCGGCAAATGGGGCGATCGCATTGACAATTTCCTGATGAGGCTGGTCGAGATCTTGTACGGAATCCCGTATCTGTTGGTCGTGATTTTGCTGATGGTCATCATGGAGCCTGGACTGGCCACGATTATTACGGCGTTGTCGATCACGGGCTGGGTCGGGATGGCTCGGCTGGTACGCGGGCAAATTTTGCAGGTAAAAGGCCAGGAGTACGTGCTGGCGGCGGAAAAGCTGGGAACGCCGCACGCGAAAATCATTTGGCGGCACCTGATTCCGAACGTCGCCGGGATTATTATCGTCAACTTGACCTTTACGATCCCGCAGGCCATTTTTGCCGAATCATTCCTCAGCTTTCTCGGCTTGGGCGTGCAGGCTCCGACCGCGAGCTGGGGCACGATGGCAAACGATGGGTTAGCCGTGATTTTGAGCGGGCAATGGTGGAGGCTGTTTTTTCCGGGGGTCATGATTTCCTTGACGATGTTTGCTTTTAACGCGATCGGAGACGGATTGCAGGACGCCTTCAACCCGAGGGGCGGCAAAGCTTGAAGGAGGAACGACAGATGAGGAATGTGCTGGAAGTGGAAGATTTGCATGTCTCCTTCCGAGCTTATGGCGGGGAAATCCAGGCAGTTCGCGGCGTGAGCTTCGCCGTGCGGCCAGGCGAGACACTGGCGATTGTCGGGGAGAGCGGCTGCGGAAAAAGCGTGACGGCGCGGGCGATTTTGGGCATGGTGAAAGCGCCGCGGGGCCGCGTGAAGAAAGGGAGCGTGCGTTTGCAGGGCAGAGAGCTGTCCTGTCTCGGGAAAAAAGAGCTGCAACAAGTGCGCGGAGCACAAATCGGCATGATTTTTCAAGACCCGATGACTTCGCTGAATCCGACGATGAAGATCGGGACGCAAATCGCGGAAGTGCTGATCAAGCATCAAAAGCTGGCCAAAAAGCAGGCGCGCGAAAAGGCGATCGAGCTGCTGGCGGCGGTCGGCATCCCGGAGCCTGCCCGACGGTACGAGCAGTATCCTCACGAATGCAGCGGAGGGATGAGACAGCGGATCGTGATCGCCATAGCCTTGGCCTGCGACCCTGAGCTGATCATTGCGGATGAGCCGACGACCGCTCTGGACGTGACGATCCAGGCGCAGATTTTGGCTCTATTGAACGATTTGCAGCGCACAAAAGGCACGTCGATCATCATGATCACGCACGACTTGGGCGTGGTGGCGGAAGTGGCCGATCAGATGGCGGTCATGTACGCCGGGATCATCGTCGAGCAAGGGCCAGTAGAGGAAATATTCGACAACCCGCAGCATCCGTACACAAAAGGGCTGCTGCAATCGGTGCCGCGCCTGGATCAGCCGAGCGAGGAACGGCTCATTCCGATCCAGGGCGCACCGCCCGATCTGTTTGCGCCGCCTGCGGGCTGCCCGTTTGCCGCCAGATGCGATCACGCGATGGAAGTGTGCGCGCAGTACATGCCGAAAAGCACGGCGTTTTCAGCGCAGCATCAGGCCAAATGCTGGCTGCACGATCGGCGTGCGCACTGCGTGGAGGAACTGGTGAGTGCAGGGAGGGAGCAGCATGTCTGACATATTGGTACAGGTAAACGAACTGCGCAAATATTATTCGATCGGCAACGGCAGACAGGTCAAGTCCGTAGACGACATCTCGTTTTCGATCCGCAAAGGCGAGACGCTCGGACTGGTCGGCGAGAGCGGCAGCGGCAAGTCGACGCTCGGCCGGACCATAGTCGGCCTGTACCCGCCGACGAGCGGCTCGGTCAGCTTTGCGGGAACCGATCTGGCTACGGCACGCGGCAGGCAAAAGCGCGAGATCAATCGCCAGATGCAGCTCATTTTTCAAGACCCGCAATCTTCGCTCAACCCGCGCCTGCGAGTAGGCGAAATCATCGCGGAAGGAATCGAGGCCCACGGCTTGGCAAAAGGCCGCGAGAAAGCGGAGCGGGTGCACCAGTTGCTGGAAAAAGTCGGCTTGCACCCGGACCATGCGAAGCGGTATCCGCACGAATTTAGCGGCGGACAGCGGCAGCGGATCGGAATTGCCCGGGCGCTCGCTGTGCAGCCCAGCTTCATCGTGGCGGATGAGCCGATTTCCGCCCTGGACGTCTCGATTCAGGCGCAAGTGGTGAATTTGCTGGCCGATTTGCAAGCGGAAAGCCAACTGACGTATTTGTTCATCGCCCACGATCTGGCTATGGTCAAATACATCAGCGACCGGATCGGCGTGATGTATTTGGGCCGCATGATGGAGCTGGCTGAAAGCGATGACCTTTTTGCCAAGCCGCTGCATCCGTATACGCAAGTGCTGCTGTCTACGATGCCGGTATCTCATCCGAAGCATCGTGCAGAACGCGAACGCATTGTCATCGGCGAACCGCCAAGCCCGATCAATCCGCCAACAGGCTGCCCGTTTCAGACGAGATGCCCGCAGGCTATGGGCATTTGCAAACAAATCGCGCCAACCTGGAGGGAGGTGGAGGCCAAGCACTGGGTAGCCTGCTTTTTATACGAGTAATTGAGAGAGAAACATACGGAGGAGAGAGACATGAAAAAGAAACTACTTACCGCTGCTGCTTTGCTGATGCTGGTTGTTCCAGGGTTGGCCGCGTGCAGTAAGGACACGCCAGCAGCTTCGGATACAAAGACAGGCCAAACGACTACGCAAGCGGCCGCCATCAAGCAAGAAGTGACCGCCAACCTCAAAGGAGAGCCGTACACGCTCGACCCGGCGTTCGCTTCCGACTCGACTTCGTACTGGGTGATCGACCATCTGTACGAAGGGCTGTATCGCTATAACGACAAGGGAGAACTGGTGGAAGGCGCAGCCGAAAAAATCGAGATTTCCCCGGACGGAAAGACGTACACTTTTCACATTCGCAAAGGCTTGAAATGGTCCAACGGCGATGCGTTGACCGCCAAAGATTTCGAATTTGCCTGGAAGCGGGTACTGGACCCGCAAACAGCGGCATATGAGCCTTCTGCCCTGTACTACATCGAAGGCGCCGAGGAGTACAACACAGGAAAAGGCCCGCTGGACAAGGTGAAAATCTCGACGCCGGATGAATATACGCTCGTCGTCGGCCTGAAAAATCCGGCAAGTTTCTTCCCGAAAGTGGCGATTGGCCGCCCGTACTTGCCTGTGAACCCGAAAGTCGTGCAAGCGGACAAAAACTGGGCAGGAGAAGCGAAAAGCATCGTGACAAACGGCGCATACAAAGTTGGCGCCTGGGAGCACAACAACGAACTGACGCTGGCGAAAAACGACCAGTATTGGGAAAAAGATGCCGTGACGATGGAAACCGTGCATTTTAAAATGGTCAACGATGCCACGACCGCTTATCAAATGTACAAGACAGGCAAGCTTGATCTGATCGATACGTTGCCAACCGATGTGATCGAACAGGAAAAAGGCAAGGATGAGTACAAGGCAGTCGCTGACTTTGGCGTGTATACATACACGTTCAACACTTCCGCAGAACCGTTCAACAACGCGAAAATCAGACGGGCATTCACAATGGCAATTGACCGCGAGGCGATCACCAATAACATCACCAAAGGCGATCAAAAAGCGGCCTACGGCTACGTCGCTTACGGCGTGACCACGCCATCCGGCAAAGACTTCCGCGATGAAGTAGCGCCTTATTACAGCAACGATCCAGCCGAAGCGAAAAAGCTGCTGGAAGAAGGCATGAAGGAGCAAGGCTGGTCGACGCTCCCTGCCGTTACGTTGAAATACAGCACAGGAGAGACGCATAAAAAAGTAGCAGAAGCTCTGCAAGAAATGTTCCGCAAAAACCTGGGCGTAGAAATCAAGCTGGAGCACCAGGAGTGGAAGACTTACATCGATACGTACAAACAAATGAACTTCCAAATCGCGCGCATGGGCTGGAACGGATCGTATCTGGACCCGCTGGCTGTGCTGGAACTGTACACAAGCAAAAGCTCCAGCAACTTCACCAAATGGGAAAATGCGAAGTACGACCAGCTGATCGAACAGGCGAGAGTGGAGCAGGATCAGGAAAAACGCAACAAGCTTTTGCATGAAGCAGAAGATGTATTGATGGCAGAATTGCCGATCATTCCGGTCTACTTCTATACACAAAACTACTTGAACAGCAAAAAAATCGAAGGAATCCAGTACAGCGTAACGCGGGAGCCGGATTTCCGCCAGGCGAAAAAGGTAGCCGAATAAATCGTGCCCGCTGGCCCGGGACACGCAAGAAAACAAGGGGAGCCTCTCAAGTCAGGGAGGCTCCTTTTTCCTATGGAACAGACAAGCAGAGATAAGGCAATGTTGTGAAATAGTGTTTTCCTCCTAGTAGAATGAGGGTAATATATAGGTAGATAGAACCGTGTGCGAGAAAGCAATGGATCGTAGAGGGCGTGAGGAGAACGAGTGATGATGGATACGTGTTTCAAATGCGGAAGCAAAATGAATCCGAACGAATATAGCTGTCACGTCTGTGGTCAAAACGAAATGGAAGACTATCGGATGATTCGCAATTACGTGCGGAGTTATCCCAATTCGAATGCGATGCAAATTGCCAACGCGACGGGCATCTCCGTCTCGAAAATATTGCGCTACATCAAAAATGGCTCCCTGACCGTCGTGGACAATCAGTCGCGCAGAGGACGGCGTTTTGACTGAACCGGAGATGGACGAAAAGCCCGCACGCGGCAACATGCGTAAAAGCATGTGAGCGTGCGGGCTTTATTGTGCTGAAAGCAAATGGTGTCCAGCAGCTTGTAAGAGCATGCCAGTAAGTATCTCATATGAATGTCAATCGTGCTTGCCTCCACATGCCCTCGGAAATGGGCTGTTTTTTATTTTGCTCAGGTTACATACGGTATAATTTCATGTGGTTTAAGATGACTTTTAGTTACTTTTAGGGGTATTTGCTTGAAAAGGATGTCATTTGTGTTTAATTAACAAAGTTTAAGGTTTATAATTAGGAGGAGGGAATAATTTACACTCATATAATGGAATATTTTAGATAATTCAGGGGTGATTACATGAAATTAAAAGCAAATGAAGTATTTATTCCGGGTGCTTTCCCTAAATATACGTATATTTCTCGGCAATCGTCCGAATTTGATATTTCCTATGAATTTCGATTAAACCAATCTTTAAACACAGTTGGCTTTCTTACCTCAATTGTCGGTCCTTCGAAGACGGGTAAAACCGTATTGTGTGAAAAAGTAATAGGTATTGATAAAATGAAGGATTTTTCAGGAAGTGATTTCAAGGAATCCGAAGACTTTTGGGTAACAATTGCAAAAAGAGTTGGATTGCCACTTGAGAGTGACCAAACAGAGCAAAGGACGATACAAGGACAGGGGATCGCTGGTACTAGAGAGGGTGTAGCATCTTCAACAACAGAAAAGTATCATTCAAATAAAGACAAAGTCATTCAATATTTTCTCGAAAATGATTGGGTGCTGGTTTTAGATGATTTTCATTACGCTTCCCCAAATATGCAAATGGAAATAGCTTATCAGCTAAAAGACGCCATACGCAAATATTTTAAGACAGTGGTCATTTCCTTACCCCATCGATCTGATGATGCGATTAGAAAAAACTCAGATTTGAGCGGTAGATTGAATTTGATTAATATTGAACCTTGGAATACGAAGGAATTACGAGAAATCGCCGTAACTGGATTTGGTAAACTTGGGCTAAATATAAATTCTACTTTAGCGAATAACATGGCTCAGGAAAGTTTGTCTTCACCACAGCTCATGCAATCCATTTGCCTAAATCTCTCCCTGTTACTTGATATAGACAACAAAGATAACCCCAAACTCGATTCATCCATGCTGAAAAAAGCATATGAGATGACTTCTTTGAACCTTCTTTCTTACAGAGAAGTTGCTAGAAAGCTCAAAAATGGCCCCAATCCGAGAGGACAAAAGCGGAAAACGTACACCATTAACAGTGGTAATCAAGTTGATATTTACGAATTGCTTTTAAAGGCATTAAGTGTTGATCCGCCGAAGGTAAGTCTTTTTATCGATGAAATGAAAAGAAGAATGGATGCATTGGTAAGTGATACAGATAAACCGGATCGATTAAAAATCAAAACGACAATTGGTCAAGTGCAGTCAATTATGCAAACCAGTGAACCAATGTATCAAGTATTTGAATATAAAGACGACGAGGTTTATATACTAGAGCCTCTTTTCCTTTTCTATTTGCGGTGGGGAAGGCTTGACTGAACGTAGCAGGCACAGGTTTATTCAAAGGGGGGATTATCTTGACTAAGTTAATTCAAAGTAAAGCTGATGCAATTAGAGCAATACAAGAGCTGATAGACGAAGGGCGGAAATTAACTCTGGAGGAACAATTTTCTTCTTGGAAAACGACCACCGCCAGAGGTTTAGAACGCTTATTTTCTGATCAGACAATCGGACAGTCTTTTGCAATAAGCGTCTTTGGGTCAATGAAGAGGGATTCCCATCTACTTGGAGTATCTTATCTTGAAAGCTTGATTCGTGATATAAATAAAGGTTTATTCGAACCTAATGGAACCCGAGATGAAATTGACGCGGAGCATTTTCACATCATTATTCGGAGAATCCTTGCCAATTTTTATAAGCATATTCAGGAAATGTATCAAAAGCCTGTGCACGGCAGAGGGACATTGACAAAAGCGGACTTACAGAAGATTGTTCTCGGGAATGAGTACGATGTGCAACGTATGCTTTATTCATTAATCCGCCCGATTTTCCCTGATGCAAGAGTTGAAATCTACGGGGATGGTGGATATAAAAGTTATCGCTATGATATTTTTTTTGATGCATACGAAACGGTTATCGAAGTCAAATGCTCCCGGCCATCGATGCAAGAACGTGAGCTAACCGAGCAAATCGGATCGGATGCTTTTCATTATCAAGAAAAGTACATTTACTTCTTTATTTACGATAAGCATGGAGTAATAGCAAATGTCGATGCTTTCTGCAACACATATAGGAAATCGCTGGATACACACGAAAAGCAAATCGAAACGGTTGTTATCCAGCCCATTACTATTTAAAAAGATCCTCCAGCGTGTTTACGCACTCTTTCGCAGTACAAAGACGGTGTGTGGACAAATTAAAAAGAGGCCAGAGCTGTGCACGCAGCTTGGCCTCAGTACATGAAGACGGTCGTTTCCGAAAGGTTCGGTTCAATAGGTTGCAGCAAATGACTGCCCGTGCTCTGCATGCATAAGGGTGGTCATTTTTTGTGTAATCAAGATTCAGACTTGATTGTGCCAGTGTAATGATGACAGTGCTGGCTACAGCCACCGCAGTCCTTTCGGATAATGATTTTTCAACTGCCCCTCGGACTGTTTGCCCCAGCCGAGCGAAAAGCCGTCGACGGTGACAAGTGTCCAGCCGTTGGCTCCGTCTCTTGCGAGGGCTTCGCCTTTCAAATAGCGCACGACTTGCGGATCATCCGAAGCGTAGGAGGCTACGCGGGCTGCCTGTGCGGGTGTGCTGGCGAGCGCGAGCGCATGGGCTGGCTCCAGCCGATTTTTTTTCACGGTGCCGAGGTGGAGTCCGACGCGTGCGACCTTCAGCTTGTCCCAATCAAAGCCAGGCAGCGGCGAGTAGTAAAGCTGTTCGCCAAACAAAAGAAATGCGGACTCGTCCGCAAACTCGGCGAGAAGCTCGGGCATCGCTTCCTCGGCAAAAGCGCGCCAGGCCAAGAGCGCTTCCTTGCGTCCGGCGGGAGCGGCTTTGGCTTTTGCCGCGCGTTTGTCCTTGCGCTTTTCTGGTAGCTCGCTAGAGTCGGCATCGCGGCTTTTTTGCAGCTTGGCGAGGTAATGACCTTCCCCTTGCAAAAGGTGCGGCCACAAGCGCGCTGTCTTGCCGAGCGGCTCGCAGCGAGGATTGGCCCAGTCGGGTTGCCCCGGCGCAAACCATCCTGGCTCAGGCAGCTCCACGACCGTAAATTCCGGGTGACGGGTCAGGAAATCGACGAGAGACTGCTCATTTTCCAGCGGCGCGAACGTGCACGTCGAGTAGACCAGCGTTCCCCCGGGCTTGAGCATGGCACTGGCAGCGTCGAGAATATCTTGCTGCATGAGGTGGCATTCTGTCACTTTGTCGGGCGACCAGTCTTCGATGGCTTCCGGCAGCTTGCGGAACATGCCTTCGCCCGAGCACGGTGCGTCCACGAGGATTTTGTCGAAAAACTGCGGGAAGCGCTCTTGCAATTTTTCCGGTGTCTCGTTGGTCACAACCGCATTTTTGACGCCGCAGCGCTCCAGGTTTTCCGCCAAAGCCTTGACGCGAACCGGATGGATTTCGTTGGCAACGAGCAAGCCCTGACCGTTCAGGCCCGCAGCGAGCTGCGTCGACTTGCCTCCCGGAGCGGCGCACAGGTCGAGAATGCGCTCCCCTGGCTGGGCGTCCAGCGCTTCGGCCGCAGACATCGCGCTTGGCTCTTGCAAGTAATACAACCCAGCGGCGTGATACGGATGTTTTCCGGGACGCTCCTGGTCTTGGTAGCGAAACCCGTTCACACACCAGGATACCGGCTCCAAAGCAAAAGGCGAGCGGGACAGAAACTGCTCGCGCGCGACTTTGAGCGGATTGACCCGCAATCCGTGCGTAACAGGTTGGTCGTAGGATGCGAGGAACGCTGCGAACTCCTGGTTCAGCAGGCTTTTCATACGTTCTGTGAAGAGTCCGGGTAGATTTTGTGTCATAAATGCCTCCGTTGTCAGATTTTGGCCGCAAGTAAAAGGAAAAGCTAGAATCATGGCGAATCATAGAAAATGAGGTGAGAGCTTTTATGAAGGGATCCCGTGCAGAACGCTACCGCTCCCGGCGGAGGAACGACTCGGAAGTCAGCCGGTTTTGGATCATGGGGTTGCTTTTCTCACTGCTGGTGCTCGCTTTTGAATTCTTCATCGAAATTCCCGCCGATGCAGATTGGCTTGTGGATATGGAGATGGCTTTGTTTTCGGCCAGCTTTACTTTGCTCGCCTTTTACCTGCTCGGGCTTACCTTTGCCTTTTCCCGCCATCAAAAGGCAGGGAAGATCAATCACCAGATCATCATCTATGTATGGTTGGGGGCGATCTTGTTTCACCTGTTCCTGCTCATCAGCAACTTGTCCAATCAGCATGTGTACAAGGCAGGGATCATTCTATTTTTAGGGCCTTTGTTTTTGACTGTCTACCATTTTATCACGTACTTGTCCGCTTTGCGCGAGGAGCGTGAGGAGCAGGAGGCAGCTACGGCTGCTTCGCTGGAGCGCACGGCCTACCAGATGATTTTGGAGGGCGGCAAAGTGTACAGCGAAATCAGCCGGTTAAAAACAGAATATCCAGAAGTGGATCAGATGCTTCGAGCCAACGATTTTCACGATAGATTGGAGCGCTATGCCCTGGAAATGCAACAGTATTTGCAGGTCAAGCAATTTGAGCGCAAAGACGTGGAGTTGTTGGAGGGACATTACTATTTCTTGGAGAATTTGCTGAGTCTCGCCAAGCAGCACCCCGGGATCACCGAATCCCGCGCGTACTCTCGGCGAAAAGACATGTAAAGCGAAAAAGGAGAGGGAAAGCGGATGTTTTGGAAAAAGGACAAAGGACTTGCGGAAAAAGAAACAGCAGCAGCGGCAGCAGTGACAACCGTGACAAAAGAGAGCGCAGCACACCAGGCAGACACGTGGAAAAAGGAACTTCGCGGGTTATACGAGCAGATGGGCGCCATCATTTCGCAGCACAATGAAGTAAATGCTCAGCATGATGGGCTTGCCCGTCTGGCGACACAAATGAAAAACGTCGTAGAAAAAATTCAGGCCATCAACGAAAAAGACGATGAATCCGCCAACCAGCTCTCCATTCGTGGCGAGCGGTTGACGGCTATCTGCAAAGAGTCCGTAGAGCGTTCCGATGCGGGCAAAAAGGCGATGACAGAAGTCGTAGATGTCATGAGCCAGCTGGAAAAGGAATCGACGAACACATCCCGCTCCATGAGCCGTCTCGAAGAACGTTCTTCGGAAATTACCAGCATCGTTAAAGTGATTAGCGACATCGCCAACCAGACGAATTTGCTCGCGCTCAACGCAGCCATCGAGGCGGCGCGTGCGGGTGAACAAGGCCGCGGCTTTGCCGTAGTAGCGGACGAGGTGCGCAAGCTGGCGGAAATGACGGCCAATTCGACCAAGACGATCGCTGATTTGATTGGCAAAATCCAGGAAGAGACGAAGGAAGCGCTCGCCAACAGCGAGAAGAGCGGCAACGCGATCAAAAGCGGACTGTCCATCAGCAAGGAAGCATCGGAGAAAATGGAGGGCATCGCGCGTGCTTTCCACGAAGTCAACGGCGAAGTGGCAGGCGTGATGCAGATCATCCAGCAGCAAAAACGCTTTGCCGATGAGGTTTCCGGCCAGGTCAATGAAGCGCGGGACTTGCTGGACGGCTTGAACGACGATTTGATCGGGCACGTCAAAGAAGCGGGTGTGGTCGATCATCTTTTGCAGGCAAGTTTGAAGGAACTCAAAAAAGTATTGTCCTAATTCATTTTTTTAGAAACGAAAAGTCCCTCACCACAGTCTTTAAAGGTGAGGGATTTTTTTTATGGAAAAAAACACCTGGCAGTGTACGCCGAGCCGATCCAGCTTGGCAGCCATTCGTGATAGGCGGATATGGTTGGGCGCTGGCTTGCGGGAATGGGGTAAGCGCCAGTCGAAACTTGATCGAGTTGCTCAGGACGGCTGTTGTTGAGTCTGTGCGACGCGACATCGTGGGAGTGCTTTCGCGTTAGATGGTATCATTTTCAAGCTGATACAAGAAATGTTTGATTCGCAAGTATGAAATGGAGGAGTTTTTTTCAAACAGGAGGATGAGATGGTTAAAAAATTGAGCTTCTTGACTCTATTGATGGTGACGATTGCCGTATCTTCGTTTCTTTACGGTTCGGCTACGGCGCAGTTTTGGCAAAAGCCTGCTGAAAAAGCAACAACGAGCAAAGTAAATGGCGGTACTCTTTCCACGCGGGAGTTTGTCTTCGGCGAGGGCGAAGTGTATTGGAGCCAGCAGATCACGGGCAAGCAAGATAAGCAGCCGCACGTGATTACCGTTCCGATCCAGGGCAACAGCCAGAACATGCTGTTTCGCTATCGAGCCTACACGGAGGATAAACAGCCATATTGGCAATCCGTTTCGCTCGATCAGGTAAAAGAGCTGCCATTGGCTGCCGGATTCGTGGAAACAGAAGGGCGGTATATTTGGCTGGGAATGCCGACAGTATATGCCCACTTAGGCCAGGGCACGATACAGGAACATATCGAGCTTGCCCTGCCAGTTGAAGTCAAACAGAAGGCAAAAGGGGTCGAGCTGGAAATCAAGCTGCCGATCAGGGCGGGGTATACAAGCGAGATGTGGGCGCTTGACTCCAGGGAACCGCTCGTGCCGTGGGGCGAGAAACATTATGACAAAATTTGGCTCGCACTCGATGTTTCGCAAAATGCGAAATGGTTGCAGGACGGCTATTACTATAAAAGTCCGTCCACCTATGTACCGACTTCGGATACTTCTTATTGGCGGATTCCAGAAAATTATGTATTGCGCTCCTTTTTGTACACGGGCGGTGCCAGAGCGGGAGAAAACATGGCATACGTCATGTTGAAGGCGAGCATGTTGCAGCAGGAGCCGGAGGGAGATTGGAAGACGCTGCCTCTTTCCCAATGGCTGAGCGACGATTACGGGATTCCCGAAGGCTTTTTTGACACGCGGTTTAACACAGGGGCAGCCGAATTGATGCTGCGGGGCTGCCAGAAATACAACGAAGAACAATTTTGCCAGGCGGCGCAAAAATATAGCGCGTATTTCCATAAATACGCGGCTGAACATCATTATTCAGCAGCAGGCGTAACGGAAGGCTGGCTCGTGGCCGATTATGCCCATCCGGCCAAGCCTGGCATTCAGACGCATGTGTCGCTCAACCATCAGCTGGCGGAAATCAATTACTTGTACAGCAGCTACCAGCAATTCGGCAATCCGACAGACAAAGATTTGGCTGATGTTATGCTGACAGGGGTCATTAACCTGGGAAGCAAATGGATTCTTCCCAACGGCGACTTGCACTATGCCTACTTCCCGAACGGAACTTTCGGAAGGCGGGACTATCCGACTTTGACTTACAACGACTTGGTAGAAACCCAGCGCTTGTATCAACAGCTTCACGGCATGGAGGAACCAACCATCGCTCAGCTGATCGCGAGCAAGCAAGTATGGATGCAAAAAAACAACATCGCGTATTCCCAGTAAGACACGGCAAAAAAAGGCTGTAGGAGAGTTAGCTCCCGCAGCCTTTTGCTATGGAATCCTGCCTATTGCTTCTGAAGGGCAAACAAAGTCAGAAAACTGACAGCTTCTCGCAGCTCCACGCTCAAGCGCCCGGCGATATCCGGAGTAATGCCTTCCTTGTACACAGGCTCCTCCGCAAGCAGCACAAAGCCGTTTTCAGCCGCAAGCTGCTTGGCTTCCCACGGCATCATCGTATTTTGAATCGTATTTTCTTCATACAGCCGCCGATAGCTATGGGCGCGCGGGCCTGCTGTCGGGCCTAAAATACCGAGGATGAGAATCCCGCCTGGAGCGAGGACGCGATACAGCTCCAGCAAAGCTTGCAAGGGAGCGGGCGCAAATTCGACGACATTGATGGACATGACTGCTGCAAACGTGCCGTCTGCAAAGGGAAGCTTGCTGATATCTGCTGTCTGGAAGCGGACATTTTCCGGGAAAGCGGTTTGCCTGCTTTGGGCGAGACGAATCATTTCCCCGGCAATGTCGACTCCTTGGACCTGATATCCGTACTCGGCCAGCTTGCAGCTTGCGTAGCCATCTCCGCAGCCTGCATCCAGAATCGGCCCTTGTTCTGCCGACACATGGCGCTGTAAAAACGGGAGAATCGTGCTGCGGCTTCCTTTTTCCCACATCTGCTCGCTTCTTTTGTGCCAGTCGGCGGCAAACTCATCCCACTGCCTGGCAGCTTCTTTGCTCCATTGACCTGACAACTCTTCCACCTCCTAATGAAAGTGTGAACTGGCTTTATTGTACCAAGCGGGCGCTCAATTACATACTTTAATTGATGAAAGCGTTTGAGCGTTTTCGCGTTGTTCCGTGTTCTTGCGCGAGGAAGCGCTTCCAATGTAATCTCAATATAACGACAAAATAATCCCAATAAACCAAAAAGTAATAATTATTGAAAAAGAAGGAAAGCGGAGGGGTAGGCAATGAGCAATACCGATTTTTTCCCGATTCAAGACTGGGACTATTTGGAATTTTATGTAGGGAACGCTAAGCAGGCCATGCATTATTTTATAAAAGCGTTCGGCTTTGAAGCAGTAGCGTACGCCGGGCTGGAAACAGGCTCGCGCGAAAAAGTTTCCTATGTACTCAAGCAAAAGCACATGACTTTTGTCATCAGTGGCGCTCTGACGCCTGACAGCCCCATCGCCGATTTTGCGAAAAAGCATGGAGACGGCGTCAAAGACGTTGCCCTCCGGGTGGACGACTGTGAGCAAGCCTACCGCGAAGCCGTCTCGCGCGGTGCGATCCCGATCATGGAGCCAACCGAGTACACCGATGAATTTGGTACGGTGAAAAAAGCGGTAATCGGAACTTACGGCGAAAACGTGCACTCTTTTATTGAACGGAAAAATTACAACGGTCCATTCCTGCCTGGTTATGTCGCTTATCAGGCTCCGGTCACAGGAGAAAGCACCGGGCTGATCGGAATCGACCACATCGTCGGAAACGTGGAAGTGATGGACGAGTGGGTTGGCTACTATCAGCGGGTCATGGGATTCACCGCTGTGCAAAATTTCAGCGAGGACGACATTTCCACCGAGTATTCGGCTTTGATGTCCAAAGTGATGCAAAGCGGTACGGGACGAATCAAGTTCCCGATCAACGAGCCGGCAGAAGGACGCCGCAAATCGCAAATCCAGGAATTTCTTGAGTTCTACCAAGGACCAGGCGTACAGCACATTGCCGTGTTGACCAACGATATCATCGAAACCGTCTCCAAGCTGCGCGATAATGGCGTAGACTTCCTCACCGTGCCAGACACGTACTACGAGGATTTGAAGGAGCGTGTAGGCGAGATCGACGAAGATATCGAGGCGCTGAAAAAACTGGGCGTCCTGGTGGACAGAGACGATGAAGGCTACCTGCTGCAACTGTTCAGCAAGCCAATCGTCGACCGCCCGACTTTGTTTATCGAAGTGATTCAGCGCAAAGGAGCGCGCGGCTTCGGCAACGGCAACTTCAAGGCGCTGTTCGAGGCATTGGAGCGCGAGCAAGAGCGCAGGGGCAACCTGTAATACGTTCCATCGCCCAAGAAAAGCCATCTGTTGTGCCCAAAAGCACGATGGATGGCTTTGTTTGTGTCTCGTTCTTTTATTCTGCTTAATCTGCCTACTCTGACAATTGTCTTGACCGCATCTTTGCCCGCTGTAGATAATGGAGCAAAGGCGGACGAGCCGGAGGTGGCCCCGTCCTGACGCGAGCGAAGAGGGTGAGCAGATGGATGTATTTTTGATGATTCCACTGGCGGAGCGTACAGCAGTTCTGATCGTAGTCGCTTTGTTGTTTACGCGCGTGCGGGCTTTCCGCAGCATTTTGAACCAGCAGGCGACCTGGCGGGAAAAAGCCGTGATGGTCGTGATTTTTTCCGCGATCTCGATTCTCGGGACGTACAACGGGATCTGGTATCAGGACGCGATCGCCAATTCCCGCGTGATCGGCACGGTGGTAGCCGGACTGCTGGCAGGGCCAGGGGTAGGGCTGATGACAGGGCTGGTTGCCGGCATTCACCGCTACTCGCTGGGAGGCTTTACGGATTTGGCCTGCACGATTTCGACGATCAGCGAAGGCGTAATGGCCGGATGGATTTATCAGTTTCGGCGCAACCGCAATCAGGAGATCGGCTGGACAACGGCGCTCGTCGTCGGGTTTTTGGCGGAGTGGATGCAGATGGGCATCATTTTGCTCGTCGCCAAGCCGTACGGGGATGCGCTTGCCCTCGTGCAGTCGATCAGTGTTCCGATGTCTGTGGTCAACTCGTTCGGCATCGCCATTTTGATCATCATTATTGACCTGGCGAAAAAAGAAGAAGACCGGATCGGGGCGCTTCAAGCGCAAAGAACGATGCGGGTAGCGGACAAGACGCTTTCCTATTTGCGGGAAGGATTGACCTACGAATCCGCGCGAAAAGTAGCAGAGGAAATTTTGCGCACGACGAGAGTGGCCGCTGTCGCGATCACCGATACACGCTGCGTGCTTGCCCATGTAGGGGCAGGCTCATCGCATCATGTGGTGGGAGAAGGCATCACGACGAAGGCGACCAAGGAAGTGCTGGAAAGAAAAATGCTGATGATCGCCCGGACAAAAGAAGAGATCGGCTGCAAGGAGTCGAACTGTTCGCTGCGCTATGCGATTATCGTCCCGTTGATGCGCAGACAGGAGGTTGCGGGCGTGCTCAAGCTGTATCAGGATCGCTCTCGCATGCTGTCGGCAGTCGATTTGGAGCTGGTGCGCGGACTGGGCAACCTGATTTCTACCCAGCTGGAGCTGGCCGAGCTGGAAAAGCAGTCGCGGCTGCTGGCAGACGCCGAGATCAAAGCGCTGCACGCGCAAATCAACCCGCACTTTTTGTTCAATGCGCTCAACACGATTGTCTCGTTTATCCGCTTCCGGCCCGAGCAGGCTCGCGAGCTGCTGATCCATCTCGGCGAGTATTTTCGCCGCAACCTGCACGATTCCAGCGGCTATGTCAGCCTTGCGGGGGAGCTGGAGCATATTGAAGCGTACTTGGCGATTGAACGGGCGCGCTTTGGCGAAAAGCTGCACGTCGAATACGACATCGAGGACGGGGTGGAACGCTATACAGTGCCCGGACTGATTTTGCAGCCGCTGGTGGAAAATGCGGTCAAGCACGGGCTGCTGCCCAAGCGTGAGGGCGGGACCGTTCAAATCCGGGCGCGAAAAATTCAGCCGGATACGCTCGAACTGACGGTGGCGGATGACGGAGTAGGGATGGATACCGACCCGTTTTTACAGGCGAAGACGCCAAACAGGGAGCGGCGGCGTCTGTCGGGAATCGGTTTGGCGAATGTGAAAAGCCGGCTTGCCTCCATATACGGCGAGCCATACGGAATCGTCATCCAGAGCAGTGCAGGGAGCGGGACGACGTGTACGATACAATTGCCAATAGGAGTGAGTAGTAGTGCTAAAAGTGTTCATCGTGGATGACGAGGCACCTGCGCGAGAAGAGTTGCGCTATTTGCTGGAGCAATTTTTTGAGGTGTCGGTGATTGGCGAGGCTGCCAGCGGCGAGGAAGCGATCGAGTCAGTCATGCAGCTGGAACCGGATGCCGTCTTTTTGGACATTCACTTGCAGGATCGCGATGGCGTCGACGTAGGACAGGAGCTGTTGGAGTCGATGGTGAGGCCGCCCGTGATCATTTTTGCCAGTGCGTACGAGATTCATGCCGTTCGCGCGTTTGAAACAGAAGCGGTCGATTACATCGTCAAGCCGTTCAGCGAGGCGAGATTGGAAAAGACGGTGAACCGCGTCCGGAAAATGCTGCGGACGATGGAAGCGCCTGCCGAGGCGGTCCGCTTGTCCGAGGAGCAATTGCAAAGCCTGCTGCAAACCGTGCTGGCTGATCAGCAGCCCCGCCGTGTTCCCGTCGAGAAGAACGGGAAAATCATGCTGATCGATCCGAACGAGATCGTCTTTGCCACACTGGAAGGCAGGTATGCGAGCATTTACACCCATTGCGAGCAATACGCCACCAGCTTTACTTTGCAAGAATTGGAGAGCAGGCTGTCGCGCCAGCAGTTTTTTCGGACGCATCGGGCGTTCATCGTCAATTTGGCCAAGACGGCGGAGCTGGTTCCGTGGTTCAAAGGCTCGATTCATCTGGTCATGCAGGACAGCCGCAAAACAGAGGTGCCCGTCAGCCGCAATGTCGTGAAGGAGCTGAAGAAGCGGTTGGGGTTTTGACACGGCGAGCAGAGGGCGTAGCGATCATGCGCCATACAATCGGGTGAGCGCAAGATGAGTGCGGCTATCTACCTGTCGCCCAAGTACGTGCCAACAAAGCACTCCATCGCAAGACGCGAGGAACTGGCGTCAATCGTCCGTATACTGCTCAAGTCGGCTGGCGTCTGGATTGACGTTCGGGCGAAGTGACAGCCGGAGCTTGCAAAAAAAGCCCCCTCTCCCGCACGGAAAAACGTGTCGGGCAGAAGGGGCTTTTTGGCAAGCGGAAATGCTTGTTTAGAACGGTTGTTGATCCTGCTTCTTTTTCGTCAGCAGGAAGCCGCCGACGAGAATCAGCAAAAGTCCGATAGTTCCTCCGATTTGCGTCGACAGGAAGTTGGCCATCAAAAACACGATCGCAACAATCGTCAGGATGGCGATGGGAATGAGCAGCGCTGCCCTGCGGCCGCCAAACACGTACAGCTCGAACAGTCCCAGCGCTGGTCCAAGCAAGAAGAAAGGCCACGTATGGCTCATGTCTCCGTCCGCAAACACCGCGCTGAAAAAGAACAGCGGGGCATAGACGAGCAAAATGCCGCCGGGAACGAGCAGCCCGGCACGATGAGGCTTGGGGTCCATGAAGAAAAACAGATGAAAGCCGATAGCAGGGATGAGCAGAAAGGCAGGCCACAGCTTGTCAATGGCCAGGGGGATGCCGAGGTAGGTCGTCAGTACAAAAATGGCGCCGATTCCAATCAGCAAATAGCCTCCGATTTGTCGCATGAACGTGTTCTCCTTTTGGGTGGGAATGGCAATTATGTCTAAGTGTAACACGATTGGCGGGAGCGTGGATCGGCCTTGCGACGGAGGGTGTCTCAGACTGCAGCAGCCTCTTTCGCCGGAGATTGCGAGAGAGGCTGCCAGTTCTGAATCGATTTATCCGATATAATACTTCAACGCAAACAGACCGATCACGACAAAAATCAGGCTGACGGCAAAAATCTTGATGCTCTTGACCGTGCCCTGAATCATTTCCATTTCTTTTTTGCTATATTTCATAGTTAGACGACGCTCCTTTTCCGGATAGTTGCATGGTCCGAAAAAGAGCGTTGTCCAAAAAACGCGACCCGAATTTGAGCGGCATCAGCTTGAGCCAGTGCAGTCTTTTTTGCACGAGGAACAGCAACAGTTCGAGCAGGAAAACTAGCAAAAACAGAACCGTCGCTGGCGGTTCAACCAGGATCGCCCGAGAGAGTCTGAGGTCGCAGGAAGCGATCGGTGCAGGCGGACGGTAGCCAGCCCAATGAAAAATCCCCTGATGGGCGGGGGTATATGTAGCAGAGTCATCTGCGGATGTCCATTCGGTTGTCAGCGAGCCCGTGGGCAACAGGCACACACAGGCAAGCAAAAGAGCTGCCAGCCATGTGCGGACCAGTGCGGAAGAATGCGCCAGCATGGGGTACCTCCGTTTTTGCATCATCCAATTCCTTACGTTTACGAACGAGGCGGGAAAAGGTTTCGGTTTGGAAAAGAAAATGTATGCGTTTTCGCTCAAACGGATATGTTGCATCTCGTGCATGGTTTTGTACGGTTCAGCCATTTTTTGTTCTGTGAGGAAACCCCTTCGTGATACCTTGTACCAAGGTGAATTGCCTGAATTTTGGATAAATGGAAAGGGGCGACTCGAATGAAAAAATGGCTTCTCTCTCTCCTGATTTGGGGCGGGATTGCCGCTTTGGGTGCGGTTGGCTTCGGGATTATCGCGCTCAGCCGTGGAGAATCAGTCAATTCCTTCTGGTTGCTGACCGCTGCATTTTGTACGTACGCGGTTGCTTATCGCTTTTACAGCCGATTTATTGCGCGAAAAATCATGGGGCTGGATGACAAGCGGGCGACACCTGCCGAGGTGAACAACGACGGCAAAGATTTTGTGCCGACGAACAAGTGGATCTTGTTTGGGCACCACTTCGCCGCGATTGCCGGAGCCGGGCCGCTGGTAGGTCCGACTTTGGCGGCACAGATGGGGTATTTGCCAGGGACGATCTGGATCATTGTCGGGGTCGTCATCGGCGGGGCAGTACAAGACTTTGTCATTTTATTCGGTTCCATGCGTCGCAACGGGAAAACGTTGGGGCAGATTGCCAAGGAGGAGATCGGTCCGGTCGGCGGCGTCCTCGCCTTGGTAGGAATTATTGCAATTATGGTCATTTTGATTGCCGTTTTGGCGATGGTTGTTGTAAACGCTCTCGCGGAATCTCCGTGGGCTACTTTCACGATTTTCATGACATTGCCTATCGCGATTTTGATGGGCCTGTACATGCGCTACATTCGCCCCGGACGAGTCATGGAAGGCTCGCTCATCGGTTTGGCGCTGCTGTTTTTCTCCCTCTGGCTGGGCCAGCTTGTCGCTGCATCGCCAACGTGGGGGCCAGCTTTTACGTTCAGCAAAGTCCAGCTCGCCTGGATGATCATCATTTACGGCTTTATCGCTTCCGTCTTGCCAGTCTGGCTGCTGTTGGCGCCGCGTGATTACCTCAGCTCGTTTTTGAAGGTCGGCACCATCGCTGTGCTCGCGGTAGGCATCGTGTTGACGCTGCCGCCGCTGCACATGCCAGCTCTCACCAAGTTTATTGATGGAACGGGCCCGGTTTTTGCAGGCAATCTGTTCCCGTTCTTGTTCATTACGATTGCGTGCGGGGCGGTGTCCGGGTTCCACGCCTTGGTCTCATCCGGTACGACACCGAAGATGATCGCCAAAGAATCGCATGCTCCGCTGATTGGCTACGGCGGCATGCTGATGGAATCCGGCGTGGCGATCATGGCGATGATTGCCGCTTGCGTCTTGACTCCCGGCGTTTACTTCGCCATCAACTCGCCTGCTGCCGTCATCGGCGTCGATGCTGCGGCCGCCGCGCAGACGATTACAGGCTGGGGCTTTACCGTGTCGCCCGATCATTTGACGACGCTTGCCAACGACATTCAGGAAAAAACCATTTTGTCCCGGACAGGCGGAGCACCGTCTCTGGCTATCGGCATGGCGACGATCTTCTCCGGCATTTTGGGCGGAAAAGCACTGATGGCGTTTTGGTACCACTTCGCGATTTTGTTTGAAGCGGTGTTCATTTTGACGACGATTGATGCGGGAACCCGGGTGGGCCGCTTCATGGTTCAGGATATGCTCGGCAACGTGATCCCGAAAATGAAGCAAGTCAACTGGCTGCCGGGGAACCTGATCGGCTCGGCGATCATTACATTCGGCTGGGGCTACTTCCTGCTCCAGGGCGTCATGGACCCGCTCGGTGGCATCTACACGCTGTGGCCGCTGTTCGGTATCGCCAACCAGATGCTCGCCGCGATCGCCTTTACAGTTGGCACGACGCTGATTTTCAAAATGGGCAAGGCCGCTTATTCGTGGGTCACGCTTGTGCCTATGGCGTGGTTGACGACTGCTACCTTGACCGCAGGCTGGCAAAAGCTGTTCCATGCCGATCCGAAAATCGGCTTCCTCGCTCACGCAGACGCTTTCCAGAAGGCGTTGGATTCCGGAACGCTGCCAAACGGGGTAAAGACGATCGAGGCCGCGCAAAAAATGATCATGAACGACCATATCGACGCAGCGGTGTGCGCGATTTTCATGGTCATCACCGCGGGGATTATTCTCGATGGAGCGCGGGTGTGGATCAACATCCTGCGCGGCAAGAAGTATCCGCTGCACGAGTCGCCGTACATCGAGTCCAAAGGCGTTGTGATTGACGGCAAAGGACATCATGTCGCATGAGGCGAAAGTGGAGGGAGATGCGCAAGGCATTGCGGCGGGTCAGCTCTGCGATCAAAACGATTTTCGGCATGCCGGACTACGACCGCTACCTCAAGCATTGGTACGAGACGCACGGCGCGCCGGGCATTTTCCCGATGACCGAGCGAGAATACTACATGTACGCCCTGCAAGAGCGCTTTGAAAAAGGCGGGGTAACGCGCTGCTGCTAGTTTGCAACGTCTGTAACAAAAGGTGCCCCTGTCATCAGCAGATGGCGGGTGGGCACCTTTTGTACGCGGTGAACAAGACGCAAATTCAAGTGTGAGCGCAGATTTTGCGTGTGGTGTATCAACAGGTAAAGTATGGTACACTAAAAAGAAAGTCAAGTTTTAGGTGGCGATATGCGTGCAAGCATCAACTCTGGCGGCGCTAAAAGAGCTGGCTCTGCAATGCGCCCGTTCAGCGGGTGAGCTGAGTCTGAAGCGAATGAAAGAGCCTTTTACCGTCGAATATAAGACGTCTGCCTCCGATCTTGTCACAGCAGTAGATAAAGAAGTGGAGAAGCATGTCATCAGCATGATTTTGAAACGCTTTCCCGATCACGGGATTTTGGGGGAAGAGAGCACTTTTGCGCAAGACCCCGCACAGTTCGAGACACTTTGGGTCATCGATCCCATTGATGGAACGACCAATTACGTGCACCAGCAAATCAATTTTTCCGTTTCCATTGCCGTTTATCATAAGGGAGAGGGCCTGGTTGGAGTGGTTTACGATCCTTCCCGCGACGAGCTGTTTTACGCGGTGAAGGGCGAAGGGGCGTACTTGAACGACCGTCCGCTTCATTTGGACCGCATCGTCAGTCTGGAAGAGGCGCTTTTGTGCACGAGCGTGTTCTGGAACAAGCGCGCCGAACAGATGGGCATTGACTTGATCGTCAAAAAACTCGCGGGAAAAGTGCGCGGGATGCGCCTGCTCGGCAGCGCGGCCCTGGAGATGGCTTACGTGGCGGCAGGCAGGCTGGACGGCTATGTGAGCCTTTCGCTCAATGCCTGGGATTTTGGCGCGGGGCGAATCCTGGTGGAAGAGGCAGGCGGCCGGGTCACGACAATGACGGGCACGCCGCTTCCTTACAACGAAAAAAGCAGCGTAATGGCCTGCAACCCGACTTTTTACGAAGAATTGCAGCAATACCTGCATGTGGCAGAAAATACGCAAACCGATTAGGGGAGCAACACATCGGACAAAACCCACTGGACACAGGCTGCCAGTGGGTTTTGTCTAGGCGAGCGCCGTAAAAGGTGCCTTTCGCGGGGCTTGATGCATATGCTACAAAAAAGCGAGCAGAGCACAAGAGAGCACAAATCGTCAGGCTTTCCATGGAGAAGGCTTGTCTCATAAAAGGGGGAAAGAGTGTGGCTGCCAAAACCTTGATGGCTGACAGTGTACAGTTGATCTTGCAGCACCAGGCGGCCAGTGGAGCGTATCTCGCGTCACCTGGCTTTCTCCACTATCAATACGCCTGGCTGCGCGACGGGACGTTCACGGCGTATGCGATGAATCGCGCAGGGCAACATGACAGCGCTTCCCGCTTTTATGAATGGTGCGGAGATGTCATCGTCAGGCATGAACAAAAGGCCAGAGCAGCCATTTTGGCCGTACAGTCAGGCAAGTGGGATGGCAAAGCAGGCAACGAGCTGTTTTTGCACACGCGCTACACCGTGGATGGCAAAGAAGTGGCGGGCGAGTGGGGCAGCTTTCAACTCGATGGCTATGGGACATGGCTGTGGGGGGTGTCCGAGCATGTCCGGATGAGCGGGGAGCAAGCGATCATCGACAGGCTCGCCCCGGCGATTGAGCTGACTTTGGACTACTTGGCTGCCTGCTGGCCACTGCCCAATTTCGACTGCTGGGAGGAATGGGGCGAACGGATTCACCCTGTCACGCTCGCAGCCGTTTTTGCCGGAGTCAAAGCGATGGAGCGGCATCTGCCCGAGCGCGCATCCGAGCTTGCGCTTTTGGCGGACCGGATTCGTCAGTACGTGCTTGAGCATGGGACGGCAAACGGAAAATTCCTCAAATCTGTCGGCAATCACGCGGTAGACGCCAGTCTTTTGTGGTTGGCATTGCCGTACGGCCTGGTCGAGGTGACAGACCCGCTCATGGTGAAAACGGTAGAGGCGATCGAGCAAGAGTTGCTGTTCGGCTGCGGCGTGCATCGGTATGCGGCGGATACGTACTACGGAGGAGGACAGTGGCCGCTTTTGTCTGCCTGGCTTGGCTGGTACTATGTGCGTGCAGGCAAAACGGACAGGGCACAAGAGATTTTGGACTGGATTGTCGCCAAGCAAGCAGCGGCGGGACTGCCTGAACAGGTGCAGGAGCATTTGCTGGCGCCTGAGCAGTATGCGGCATGGATAGAGAGGGCTGGTCAGCCTGCGGTTCCCCTGTTGTGGTCGCACGCGATGTTTCTCGTTCTTGCTGCTGAGCTTGGCCTGCTTGAGTCTGGAACGTAAAACGCGGCACTCCTGGGCGGGAGGCCGCGTTTTGTTTGCGGAGGCTTGCTTTATTCTTTTTGCCAGGCAATCGACAGCGAGTTGTGTTGTCTGTACGTGATGACAAAGCGCACCTTGTTGTGAGAAAGCACCTTGTCCTCCGGGCCTTGCTTCATCTCGCTGATGGTAGCCGGAAGCTGGGGAGGAGGCTCGATTCCGAACTGGCGGAGCACATCCATGGCGATTTGCACCGCAGTCTGGTTTTGGACGTCGTTAATGTCAATTTTGGTCAGCCCGGCCAGACGCTGGTCTTGTTCGTTTTTGAAGCCGTGGAAATCGGGACCCAATTCGGAAGTATCGTCAAAATGAACATAGAGGACGGCCTGCGTGTCGTCTCCATCCTGTTCGGTTGGCGTGATTTCGCGTTGAATGGTTCGGAACATGCTGTTTACTCCCGGCTGGTATCGTTCCACAAAATAGCCTGGGTGTTGAAAAAGCACCGTGTACAGTTTCTCTTCTTTTGGATCGGCGAATTGCTGGCCAGAGAGCGTCGGCAATTTTTGCGGATCGCTAGGTTGTTGGGGACGAACCTTTAATTGTTTCAAGCCATTGCTTTTGAGCTTCTCCAAAAAGGCGACGGCTTCTGCCCGTGTCAAATAGCTTTGGCCCTGGTAAGACTGGATGCTGGCCTGCCCCGCTGCTTTTCCGCTGGCATAGCCTTTGGCAAGCAGGTAGTGAACGGCAAAATCGCCATGATAGTTCTCGCCATCGGCACCCGCGATGATTTCGGCTACCTCGTATCGGGTAATCGGTCGATCCCGGTACAAATACTGGTTGCGCTCGAAGCGGGACAAGTATTGTTGCTGCAAAGTTGAGTAAGGGTAGTGATAAGGCGCCAAAGCGTCATAAATGGGATCGGCCCAGTGGAGGGCTTGCTTTTTGCTTGGCGGAATCTGGATGTGATAAGTCCGGGCCAGCATGGTGAAAAAAGCGGCGACGGTAACGTGCTCCTCCGGGGCAAAGCGATTTCCCGGATAGCCTTGCACAATGCCTTGCTCGACGGCGCGTGCAATCGTATCTTTGGCCCAGTGTTGTTCAGGCACGTCGGTAAAAGTTGCCGCCCTGGCAGGCAAAACGGACAGCGTGGCAAACAAGACAGCCATGATTGCCAGCAAATAAGGTTTCATTTTTCAGTCACTTCCTTTGCTGTTTGCAAGCGTTAGTGGAAAAGGGGACAAGCCCGTTCATTATACGCACTTGACTGGTAGAAAGTTACAACGGAGCATCCGCTTTTATTTGCTGTTGAGGATGCTTTTTGTTCACGGCAAGCAGCACGCCTGCAAGTGTCACAACACCGCCCGCGATGGACAGCCAGGAAGGAACCTCGCCCAACCAGCCCCAGGCGATCAAAAAGGACAGGACAGGCGTCAAGTAAAGGGAGCTGGTCGCTTCCTTCGTGCCGACAGCCGAAGTGACGTAAGCCAGAGCCAAATAGGCGACGACGCTCGGAAAGATGCCCAAGTACAGGACACTTTGCGTGACAGCCCACGGGGCGGACAAAATAGCGCTCCCAAGCCCCGGCAAAAAAACGAGCATGAGCAGCGTGCCTGCCCAGAGCGTATAGGCGGTAAACGCGAAGACGCCGTATTTTTCTACATAGTTTCGCTGAAAGGCAAAGTAGATGCTCTCACTCACTGCTGCCAACAAAATCAAGAATATTCCGTTATTAAAAGACAAGGAGCTGTCGGTTCCTAGCGAACAAACAACGACTCCCGTGAAAGCGATCAGCGCCCCAATCCAGCCTCGCGCCCCCC
This sequence comes from Brevibacillus sp., assembly GCF_003521185.1. NCBI lineage: Bacteria > Bacillati > Bacillota > Bacilli > Caryophanales > Paenibacillaceae > Brevibacillus > Brevibacillus sp. The sequence goes on along the minus strand of NZ_DOTK01000037.1, from coordinate 65,651 downwards.
AGCGTTCCCGGTAGAACAGAAAGGCAAACAGGGCAGAAAAAATCGGGGTAGTCGTCACAAACAGGCTGGCAACTCCGGCGCTGACCGTCAACTCGCCGATATTGAGTGCCGTATGGTAAACGGAAAAGCCAAACCCTCCGAGCAGAAAGAAAGCGGGAATGTCTTTTTTCGCGGGAAGCGGCAGGCGAAGGAAAGGAGCAAGCACCAACAAAAACGCAGAACCGATCAAAAACCGCAGCAACGACAGATGCTCCGGCGAATACCCTTGCAATCCGACGCGAATGCCTGCAAAAGCAGATGCCCACAGCACCAGGCTGACGCCGTGAGCGGCCAACACTCGTCCTTTGGAATTGGAATAAGCCGACACGTGTACAACATCCCCTCGCTATAAAATGAACCCAACCAGTTGAGTTGCTTTTTCCATGGTAATCAAGAAGTGGTAAAATAGCTGCAACCACTCGGGCAACAAAAAAACCAACCACTTTTGCTCAAAAAGAAAAAGGCGAGGGGAGCGGGACAAGTGAGCAGCGAAGGGCCAAACGGCGCCAAGGCAACGCCAAAATACAAGCAGATTATCGCTTACATCAAAAGCAAAATCTCGTCAGGGGAATGGCCCATCGGCAGCAAAATTCCCAGCCAGCGCGTCCTGGCAGCTACTTTTGGGGTCAATCGCAGCACGGTCATCACGGCGCTGGAGGAGCTTGTTGCTGACGGCTTGATCGAGGGCAGGCTGGGGATGGGAACGGTGGTCGTCAACAATACGTGGACACTGCTCGCCACGACGCCTCCGCCGGATTGGGACCAGTACGTCAAGGCGGGCTTGCACAAGCCGAGCCAGACCGCTGTGCATCAGATCAACGAGGATGAATTTAACAGCGAACTGATTCAACTCAGCAAAGGGGAGCTGTCGCCGGAGATTTTCCCGCTGGAAGGGATGAAGCAGGTGATGGAGCGGGTGACGCAGCGGCTGTCACGCTTTGGCTACGAGGAGCCGAGAGGGTATTTGCCGCTGCGCGAAGCGGTGAGCGAATACGTGAAAAGGTTGGGCATCCAGGCGTCCGCCTCGTCCATTTTGATCGTCTCGGGAGCTTTGCAGGCGCTCCAGTTGATATCTGTCGGGCTGTTGCATCGCGGCTCGACGGTCTATCTGGAGCAGCCTTCCTATTTGAACTCTTTGCACGTGTTTCAATCGGCGGGCATGAAGCTGTCCGGTCTGCGGATGGATCAGGAAGGGCTTGTCCCGGATGAGCTTGCACCGGGGAACAAGCAGGGGAGCGGGGCGATTCTCTACACGAATCCGTGCTTTCACAACCCGACAGGCATCCTGATGACAGAACGCCGCCGCCGCGAGTTGCTGCGGGTGTGCGAGCAAGAACGGTTGCCAGTCATCGAGGATGATATATACCGCGAGCTGTGGACGACAGAACCGCCGCCACCGCCGCTCAAGGCCAGAGATCGCCACGGACACGTCCTGTACCTCGGCAGCTTGTCCAAGTCGTTGACACCTGGTTTGCGCATCGGTTGGGTAGTTGGCCCGGAGCCTGTGATTGCCAGGCTCGCCGATCTGAAAATGCAGACAGATTACGGGGCAAGCTCGCTGTCGCAACGGGTGGCAGCGGAGTGGCTGGCAAGCGGCATGTACGAGCAGCAGATGAACGAGGTTCGCTGGCAGCTGCTCATGCGCCAGGAGGCAGCCGTCCACGCGCTGAACATGCACATGAACGGGCTGGCAAGCTGGGAAGTGCCCGCGGGCGGCTTTTTTATCTGGCTGAAAATCAATGGCAAGCTGTCCATGACGGAGCTGTTTACCGCGGCGCAGCGCCAAGGGTTGCTGATTAATCCGGGCTATATATACGGCGAGACGCAAGGAGGGTACGTGCGCCTGTCCTATGCCTACGCTTCGGTGGCAGAGCTGCACACCGGGATCGAGCGTCTCGGCAAGATTGTCGCTGCGCTTTTGCAGAAATAAAGGAGGGCGAGCGGGGCGGGGGAGTAGAGTAGCTCCTGTTCCGGTAACGGCGGCAACGGGTTCGCTCGCTTGGCTTGGTGACAACGGGTTATGTCTCGTTGGCAGGGTTGTGGTCAGGCCGAAGCGGCTTCATTGCCTGTATAACGGCTGCCAACTGGTTCGCCCGCCTGCCAGCGGCTGTAATGTCCCGCCAGCAGGTTTGTGGTCAAGGAGAAGCGGCTTCATTGCTTGTAACAGCGGCGCTGGTTTGCTCGCCTGCCAGTGGCTATAATGTCGCGCCAGCAGCTTTTTGTGCAGGGAGAAAAGGTTCCATTGTTTGTAACGGTGTCATTAATCTGCTAACCTGCCCACGTCACTAAACCTCCCCAACAGCTTTGCGGTCAGGCAAAAACGGCTCCATTGCCTGCACGTACTTTTGACTGTGCACGGCAAATTCGGCGGTCAAGGGGGAGATCGTCTGCCAGTCGCGCACCGCGAGAACGACCTCGCGCCGGATCGGCGGGTCGAGCGGAATGGCGACGACCTTGGGCAGAACAGCGGGCATATACAGCTCCGGCATGATCGTGACGCCGATGTACTCCTGAACCATGGTCAAAATCGTGTACACTTCCCGGACTTCAAACGTAATTGCGGGCGTAATCGCGTTTTCCTGCAACATCTTTTTGATACACCCGTCTTTTGGCATGATAAAACAGCGATCGGCAATCTCGTCGAAGCGCAAAGTCGCCCGATCTTTCAGCGGATGCGTATCAGGCAAAATCACCATCATTTCGTCCAACAGCAGCGGCATCGTTTGCAGCTCGCGGCCCGGAATCGCGGTAAAAGCGATGTCCACCACCGAGCTGCTCATCCATTTGTCGATCTCGTCGCTGTCGCCTTCGAGCAGCATGATCTCCACCGCCGGGAACCGTTTGCGAAAGCTCCCGAGAAGTCCCGGCAAAAAGCGCGAAGCGACGCTCGGAATTGAGGCGATGCGCAAAGTACCGGACGCAAGCCCCCTCGCCAGATTGGCCTCTTCCGTCATGCAAGCGGTAATCGTCAAAATGTCGCGGGCATGCTGCAGCATCCGTTCGCCGATGCTCGTCGGAGTGATGCCGCTGCGACTGCGCAGAAACAGGCAGACGCCGAGTTCTTTTTCCAACGCCTGAATCATTTGCGACACAGCCGATTGCGTAAAACCGATTTCCTCCGCAGCGCGAGTAAAGCTGCCTGCCTTGGCTGCGGCGACCAGTACCTGAAGCTGAGTGAGCGTCATCATGGCTCATTCCTTTTCCATTAGTAAAATCTTATGGAATGTATTATAAAGCATTGTTTTACTGATAGAAAACCTCCCCGTATAGTAAAAGACGTAGCAAGACCAACAACGATTTGAAAAACGGGGAGGATTTTGGCATGCATCCTGAATGGCAACGAATTGCGAATGAATTTATCCAGGCTACATCGTATCGGCTGGGTGATCTGGAAAAGGGCTGGGCCGCCCGCTACGACTTTTCCAAACGGCCGCCGACCTATTTACAGTATGAAGAGGCGTTTGTGCGCATTCCTTTGGGCGAGCCCGACTTTCCAAGCTCCGGTGATTCGGCTGATTTGTGGGAGCTTCTGCAAAATCGCCGCTCCAAACGCAACTTTTTGCCCCAGCCGCTCAGCCTGAACGAGCTGAACTTGCTGCTCTGGGGCACGCAAGGCATCACGGCAGACATGGGAGACTACCAGCTGCGCACGACTCCTTCGGCAGGCGCTTTGTATCCGATCGAGACGTTTTTGCTGATCAACCATGTCGAAGGTTTAGAAAAAGGCTTGTATCATCTCGACGTGAAAAATTGGTGCCTGGAAGGCCTGAAAAAACAAGACGTGTCTGAAGTAGCCTATCAGCTTACAGAGGAGCAGGAGATGACGCGGCGCGCAGCCGTCAATTTTGTCTGGACGGCCAAAGTGGATCGGGTGCGGCATAAATACAACGAACGGGCTTACCGCTACATTTGGTGGGACTCCGGCCACACCGCGCAGAACCTGCATCTGGCAGCAAACGCTTTGGGACTTGGAGTCAGCACGGTCGGCCACTGGATGGATCACGATATGAACGAATTTTTGGGAATCGATGGCAAGGAGCATTTGTCCGTATTGATGGCGTCCGTCGGCAAAATCGCCGGAGGGCATTGGCTGGAGGAGCGGCGGCCGAAGTGATGGCGGAAAGCGGGATGGCTGAGGAGGCCATCCTTTTTTATTTACCGGGGAAACAAAAGAGAAAGACTGATTGAAGATAGATTCCGAATTATGGTATGTTTGATAAAAGATTGAATTTAGAAAAACATTTCTTGTTGGTCTATTTTTTTATATTGCTGAAGTTTTGGAGGCTATGAAAATGAACAAGTGGAACCATGTGATCTTTGAAAATTGCAGTGAAAAAATCACAATGGATGATATAAAAAAAGTTGAAGCTGCGCTAGGAGTAACTTTCCCCAAGGATTTTACAGAATGCATGCTGGAAAATAATGATGGTTCCCCAGTTCCTTGCGCGTTTGATTATGGCGAAGTGGAAGGGAAAGTGTTTCATACATTTTATAGCTTGAGTGATGCAGTTGGTCATTACTATATACTTGATGCATATAATGCCACCAAGAATTACTTGCCAGAAGGGGTCATTCCGATTGGTTACGATGCTGGCGGTGGTGATATCTGCTTTGACTATACGAATGGAACGCTTTCTGACCCGGTGGTCGTGTACGCTGACCATGAATTTTTGATCTCTGAATCAGATTTAGATGAATCGGATCTGCAAGAGAAAACATTAAATGAATGGCAAAGACAAGCGATCAGCCCACTGGCAGCGAGCTTCAGTGAATTTTTAGCTAAACTCTATAACTATACGATGAAGAATAGTTAACAGGCTGTGTAAGTTTCTTTATTTGCTCGCATACGTCAAACAGATAGAAAAAGCTTCATCCCAGACGCGAAACAAGAGGTGGTCAGGGTGAAGCTTTTTTCTCCTGCCCTACCAACCTTGCTTCCCAAAAAGCAAAGTGCAGCCAACATGCTTTTCCCCTTGCTTTTCTCCCAGCCAAACGATAACATATGATACTGATAACCATTATCAGGATATAATTATGTCCGTCCAAAGAAGGTGAACGATGTGTCCATTGCCAAAGTCATTCGCGAGCGCCGCTCGATTAAAAAGGCTTATAAACCGGATGCCGTACCCGAACAACTCGTACTGGAACTGTTGAATGATGCTGTGTACGCACCGAATCACGGTTTGCGCGAGCCATGGCGCTTCTTGTTTGTGCCGACGGAGAACAAGGCCGCTTTTGTAGAGAAACTGATTACAGCCTATCCGGCCGAATCGCACGAGGCGCGCAGAGAAATGTACAACCAGCCGGCTGCTTACCTGATCGTCATTATGAAGGAAGACCCGCGCCAAAAACAGTGGGAGGAAGATTTCAGCGCCGTTTGCGCGTTGATTCAAAACTTTCAGCTGTTGGCTTGGGAGCGCGATTTGGGCGTGGTCTGGAAAACGAACGCGCACAACTGGGACCCGAAGGCTCACCAGCTGCTGGGCGTTGCGCCAGGCGAGAAAATCGTCGGCTTTTTGCACCTGGGCTTTTTCGACCAGGAAGACGTGCCGGAAGCTCGTCCGCGGACGAGAGCAGAAGAAAAGTTTACAAGATTTGAATAGCAGCAGCTATCTTCCTGTTCAGCAAAAGACGTGCAAAGCGAGGCCCACACAGGGTCTCGCTTTTTTGCATGCTGACGAAGCAGTCACCCTTCCCGCGAATATCCGGCAAAACTATCGCACAACGCTTGCCAGATCACGTCCACATCTTGGCCCACTGTTCGCCAGTTGCTGAAGGCGGCTCGAATTGCCGGGCTTCCTTGATAGTTCGTCGGGGTCATGAACACACGCCCATCCCGACTGAGATGGTCGAGAAACCGAGTGATGTCATTCATAGTCAGTGGTTCTTCCGCACGCGTTTTCCTTTTCAGCGAAAAGCACACGATATTCAGCCTGACGGGCGCGAGCAGTTCGAAGCTGTCGCTGCCCGCGATTTTTTCGCCCAACAGCCGGGCTGCCTCGGCGTTTGACTCCACGATTTCTTTGTACCCAGCGCGTCCGTAAGCCTGCAAGCTGAACCAGGCGGGGAGGGCGCGGAAACGTCGGGAGTTTTCCGGAGTGAGATGAGCAAATTCGGGTTGGGCGATTGCGCTGCCCAAATACGCGGCGTTATTTTGGAAAACGTCTACCTGGAGCGACTTGTGCCGCGTGTACTGCATGGCGGAGTCGTACGGGACATTGAGCCATTTGTGCGCGTCGATGGTGATGGAGTCAGCGTGCTCCAAGCCGTTTACGAGGTGGCTGAAGCGAGGGGAGCATGCCGCGAACCCGCCAAAAGCAGCGTCGACATGCAGCCAGAAAGCATAGTCGCTTTTCAGCCGGGCGATAGCCGCAAGATCGTCGTAGTCGACCGTGTTGACGGTTCCGGCATTGGCTACGACCACGCACGGCTCGTTGCGATGTTCCTCCAAAAAAGCGCGCAGCGCAGCGATGTCGATTGCTTCCCGGTTCGGCTGGCACGGGATCAAGTGCATGCTTTTTCTGCCGATGCCGAGCATGGAGAGAGATTTATAGATGCTGGAATGCGGAGCGCCACTGGCGATTTTGAGCGGAGGCAACTGGTACAGGCCATCGTTTGCCACGTCCACCCCTTGCTTGCGGGCAGCCCACTGTCTGGCTTGGGCCAGACCAACGAAATTCGCCATCGTCGCGCCGCTGACAAATGCGCCGCTGAAATCGTCCGGGAGCAGGAATAGCTCTCTGAGCATGGCGATCGTCTCCAGCTCCACGTAACCTGCGATCGAATCGGAAATCCCGGACAGATTCTGGTCGTAGACGCTGACGAGCCAGTCGCCCGCGATGGAAGCCGGGGTCGCCCCGCCTGTGACGAATCCGAGGTAACGCGGCCCGGCGCTTGCGCTCAACTTTTTCGCATACAGCTGCTGAAACCGTTCCAATGCCTGCAAGCCCCCGCGGCCATCTGACGGCAACGACTCCACCGCTTCCGTTTTCGCTTGCGCAGCGACTGGCCGCTCTTCCAGTCCGGCAAAAAACTGGAGCGATTCCTGCACCACCCGATTCAAAAGGGCCGCCAAATCCTGCTGATCTGCTTGCATTTTGCTGACCATTGCCATCCACTCCCTCATCTTTTCTTCCAGTAAAGCAAACCGTTGTTATAACAGTACAGCTCGTGGTAAAACAGTTGGTAAGTAAGGAGGGGAACGGATGCATATTTCATTGGACAAAACCGGGAAAGAATCGTTGACCGTCCAAATCGCCCAAGCCGTGATCGAACGGATTAGCTCCGGGATATACGAGGCGGGCGAGCTGTTGCCGTCTGTGCGCAAGCTGGCAAAAGAAATCGGGGTCAGCGTGTTGACGGTCATTCGCGCCTATAAAATCGTCGAGGAAAAAGGCTATGCCGTGACGCTGCATGGCAAGGGAACATACGTCAGGAGGCTGGAAAAAGCGGCTCCACCCGCTGCCAGTCACGACTACGAGTGGCAGGAGTCGTATTACGATTACGTGGGAAGGTCGATTTTCGGGCAGCAGACGCCGCGCGGGAGCCGCCTGCTTTTTCCTTTTCACTCTGCGACCTTGTCAAAAGAAGAGCACCTTCCGTTCGAAGCGCTGCAAAAGGCAACCGCTTTGGCAGCGCGTGATCCGCATACTTTTGCCGAATATTCCTCTCCACTCGGCGATCTGCCGCTGCGCGAGCATTTGGCGCATGCTTTTCAGCAAAGAGGCATACGCGTTACGGAAAGCGAGCTGATGGTGACGACGGGCTGCCAGCAAGGGATTGACCTCGTGGCTCGCACCTTCGCAGGGCCGGGCGACATCGTCATGGTGGAATCTCCGACGTACCCTGCTGCTTTGGATGCGTTTCGCTCGCGCGGGGCGACGATTTTGCCGATTCCTTGCGACAGCAGCGGAATCCGCATCGATCTGCTGACACGGATGTTCGACCAGCGGCCGCCCAAGCTGATCTACGTGATTCCGACCGGGCAAAATCCAACCGGAAAAATCATGAGCGAGCAGACGCGGAGAAGTTTGCTTGCGCTGGCTGAAAGTTTTCACTGCCTGATCGTCGAGGATGATCCGTGGTCAGAGCTGCATTATACGGCAACCATACCGCCAAGCATTTGCAGCATGGATCAAAACGGGCATGTCATCTATTTGAAAGGCTACAGCAAAGTGATTGCGCCTGGCTTGCGCATCGGCTGTCTGGTTGCCAGAGGGTCTGTCTTTTTGCGGCTGGGCTGGCCAATGTCAAAGCGATCGCCGATTTGGCGACGCCGCTGTTCAATCAGCGCAGCTTCTATCATTTGTTGCAAACTGTATCAGACGAGCGTTACTTCGAGTCGGTTCGCGCCAAGATGAAGCGAAAAAAAGAGCGGGTGGACAAGCTTTTGCGGCAGCATGGCGGAGCTGCGCTGACATGGGAAGCGCCGCAGGCTGGCCCTAATTTTTGGCTGCAAACGAGTGCGAATACAGAGGCGCTGTCGCTTCTCGCCAAGCCGCACGGTCTGTCTTTTTTGCCGGGGGCAGCCTGTTTTACCGATTTGTCAGGAGGTGGGCATATCCGGATCGGCTTCGGCTCGGTCCCGGACGACAAGCTGGAGGAAGGCATTGCGCTTTTGTGCAGACTGATCGAAAAACAAAGAAAGGAACTGTACGAACCGGATGTGTTGTCATAAACCATCCTGCTCCTGGCAGTTCCTCTCTCCGGTCTTTTATTTAGGCTGATTGCTCAGATGCTCGTGAATCAGCTTCCAGTCGCCGTCTGCCGTCTTCGTGAACACGTTGGTGGCGCGGCCGCTTCCGGTGACGAACTGGCCGTTGTAGTAGCCCTCGTACTGGTACGTGTACAGACAGGTTGCACAATGCTGGTCTACCGCGATCCATTGCACATCGACAGCGGAATACACTTCTTCCTTGATCACATTCCAGGCATTCTCGAAGTAACGGCCGATTTCTTCAAGCGATGTGCAGGTCTTGTCCGAGAACCAGTAGACGGCATGTGGGTGCAAGACTTTTTCCACCTGGGAAAAGTCGTGTGTGTTCGTAGCGGCGATGTACTGTTCAAGCGCTTTTTGATAACCCATGGCGAAAATGACCTCCACAACAAAATTCAGGGAATTGTTCAACTATTATGTATTGTAGCGGATTTGGGAAAGGGGCACCAGCCCGCGAAAAAGCCACGAAAAAAAGCCCGCCCGATCTAGAAGGGGGCTATTCGGGCGGTAATGGAGGACGTAATGTCCATCGTAGGGTCTGACAATACCATCATAGACCGGACATGTTAAGGGAGAGTAGAGCCAGCATGAAGCATTTGTTAATTTTAGGCGAAAAGCGGGCGAGAAGGGCAAGCACCCGTTTTTTTTATTTTGCGAGTCAACTAGACAGGCATCCATGCGGACAGAGTTAGGTTGTCATAAGCTGAAAGGAAGCGCTGGCTTCTTTGCGAGTTTACGAGGCCAGTTTTGCTTGATGACGTGAGAAGAGAGGAGAGAAAAGCCATGGGATGCAGGCGCGGTGGTGGTTTCGGCTTCGGAGGTGGCGGGTTTTTTTGGATCATCCTCATCTTTCTTCTGGTCACTTCTTTCTGGGATGACTAAGCACGGATAGACGTTAGCAAAAAAGACTCTGCCCGCTTTACTGCGCTGGCAGAGTCTTTTGCTTTACGCTTTCAGGTGCTGCAAAAACTGGCGAGTGCGCTCCTCGCGCGGCTGGGCGAACAGCTTGGCAGGAGTGTCGCGCTCCACGATTACGCCCTGATCCATGAAAATGACTTCGTCCGCCACCTCGCGGGCAAATCCCATCTCATGCGTGACGACGACCATCGTCATGCCTTCCTGGGCCAGCTCCTTCATGACCTTCAATACTTCGCCGACCAGCTCGGGATCGAGGGCGGAAGTCGGCTCGTCGAACAGCATGACTTGCGGGTCCATCGCCAGGGCGCGGGCGATTCCCACGCGCTGCTGCTGGCCGCCGGAGAGCTGCGCCGGGTAATGATCCAGCTTGTCTCCGAGACCTACTTTGGACAACAGCTTGGCTGCTTTCGCCCGCGCGCTGTCCTTGTCTGCCTTTTTGACAGTCACGGGACCTTCCATGACGTTTTCCAGCGCGGTCATATGCGGGAACAAATTGTAGCTTTGAAACACCATGCCTGTCTGTTTGCGCAGTCGGGGGATGCTTGAACGATCAACCTTTTGCGAAAAGTCGAGCTTGACTTCGCCGATCTGCACGCTGCCGCTGGTCGGTACTTCCAGTGCGTTCAGGCAGCGCAGCAGCGTCGTTTTCCCGGAGCCGGAAGGGCCGATGATGACGACGACCTTGCCTTTTTCCACCGTCAGCGAAATTCCTTTTAACACTTGCAAGTTGTGAAACTGTTTATGCAAATCCGTGATGGTAATCATCTGCGTTCACCTGCTTTTTAGACGTAGCGGTCCAGCTTGTTTTCGATCCGGTCTTGAATAAAGGAAAGGACAAAGCAAATCATCCAGTAGATAAGCGCGGCTTCCGAGTAGACAAGCAACGGTTCATAGGTCGAGGCGACGATTTCCTGTGCTTTGCGAAACATCTCGGGAACGAGAATGGCCGCGGCGAGTGACGTATCCTTGACCAGACTGATAAACGAGTTGGACAGAGGGGGAACCGAAACGCGCGCTGCCTGCGGCAACACGACCCGGCGCAACGCTTGCCAGTACGTCATCCCGAGAGAGTAGGCGGCTTCCCACTGTCCTTTGTGAATGGACAGAATCGCGGCGCGCACGACCTCGGAGGAATAGGCGCCGACGCTGAGCGAGAAGCCGATGACGGCCGAAGGAAACGGATCGATCATGATTCCTACGCTCGGCAAACCGAAGAAAATGATGAAAAGCTGCACCAACAGCGGCGTTCCACGGATGAGCGATACATAAAAACGGGCAAGGCCAACCAGCGGCTTGATGCCGGACAGGCGGGCCAATGCGGTCAAAACAGCGAGAATCAGGCCAAAGAAAAAGGAAACGATGGCAAGCGTCAAAGAATAGAGCAAGGCTCCTTTCAGCAGAGGCAGAAAGGAGCTTTGCGCGATATCGATCCATCGGTTCAGGCGTTCCGGGTTGTCAAAGAAGTTACTTAGAAACATCTGCACCAAACCATTTCTCGGAAATTTTTGCGAGCGTACCGTCTTTCGTCATGTCATCCAGCGCTTTGTTGAACGCTTCAACCAGCTCTGTGCTGCCTTTGCGGAAGAGGAACCCGTTTGTCGCTACATTCGGATCTTTGGCGACGATCTTGATTGGCGTATCAGGCTTTTGCTTCAGGAAGTCAAGCAAGGAAAGACCGTCGTTGATCGTAATGTCGACGCGCTTGGAAGTCAAAAGGTCGATCGCCTGGTTGAAACCCTCTACTCCGACGATTTCCGCTCCGTTTTTCTTCGCGATGTCGGTGAGGTTGCTCGTCAGCGTTTGCGCTGCTTTCAAGCCTTTAATATCTTCAAAGCCTTTTACCGTCGTGTTGTCCTTGTGAGTGACGAGCACTGCTGTCGATACGGTATACGGATTGGAGAAGTCGTATTTTTCCTGGCGGTCAGGGCGGATTCCGACCTGATTCGCTACGACATCAAAGCGCTTGGAATCCAGTCCCGCGAACATGGCGTCCCACTGTGTCTCCTGGAACACTGGCTCAACGCCAAGGCGCTTGGCGACTTCGGTTACGACTTCGACGTCATATCCGGTCAGCTTGCCGGATTGATCGTGAAAGGTGAAGGGGGAGTAAGTACCCTCGGTACCAATCAAAATTTTTCCGTCCGCTTTGACTTTTTCCAGCAAGTTTTGCTCTTTTTTCTCTTCGCTGGCAGCTGGAGCAGGCGAAGCGTTGTTTTGTGGCGCCTGAGAGGAAGAGGAGCCGCAACCGGCCAAGGCGACCAGCAAAGCAGATGTGAGAACGGAAAACAATAGTTTTTTCATAAATGAAACCCCCACTAAACCGATATGATTTTTATTAGGAACATACTAAAAGGGACAGACAATTTTGTCAATGAATGTTTACTTCGTGATATCTTCGCTGAACCATTTTTCCGAAATCGCCTTCAACGTGCCGTCTTTTTTCATCTCATCCAGCACCTTGTCAATCTCGGCGACCAGTTCTGTGCTGCCTTTGCGGAACAGGAAGGCGGTTGGCTGGCCTTTGTCGTTTTTAGTGACGATTTGGATTGGCGTATCCGGTTTTTGTTTCAAAAAGTCGAGCACGGACAAGTTGTCGTTGATAGCGACATCGACGCGTTTTTGCGCGATCAGGTCAATCGCCTGGTTGAAGTTGTCGACAGCGACGATCTCTGCCCCGTTCGAGCGGGCGAGGTCTGCGTAGTTGCTGGTCATGGATTGCCCGGCTTTCAAGCCTTTGATGTCTGCAAAACTTTTTAGCGTCGTATTGTCTTTGTGCGCGACGAGAACAGCGCGCGAGATCGTGTACGGCTGGGAAAAATCGTATTTTTCCTGACGGTCAGGGCGTATCCCTACCTGGTTGGCAACCACGTCAAAGCGCTTGGAATCCAGACCCGCAAACATGGCGTCCCATTGCGTTTCCTGGAAAACAGGCTCCACACCGAGCCGCTTGGCAACCTCGCTTACGACCTCCACGTCGTATCCGGTCAGTTTGCCGGACTGATCGTGGTATGTAAACGGCGAGTAAGTGCCTTCTGTCCCGATGACGAGCTTTTTCTCCGCTTTGACTTTTTCCAGCAAGCTTTGCGAAGCAGCTGGCGGTGTAGCGCTATCGGTTTGGGAAGGGGCGCCAGAGCTGCTGCAACCAACGATTCCTACCAACAGACAAGAGAGCAAAGTAGAGAAAACGACTTTTTTCATGATGATTAAATCCCCTTTATGCTGATCGAATTTCATGGATTCATAGTAGTAGCCTCATCGGTCTTTGTCAATCATAAAAATATTTATTCCGATTTGTTTACTATGAATTTCTTGGTCTGCAAACGGTTCCTTTCTCAGGATTCTCCAATTGCCCTATCGCTATGTGCAGGAGCGTCAGAGGGCTTGCAAGTAGTGGTTGAGGTTGTGGGGGCAGATAGCGTACAATAAGTACGACCTTGGGCGTTTGCCCATTTTTTCGGACGAAACATCTTGATGCTTTGGGACAAAGACAACCATGAATGGATAAAAGGAGTCAATCAGCATGTTAAACGACTGGCGTATGTATACCGATGGCAGTGGAACGGAGCAGAAGCATGTAGCCTGGCACGAAGTATTGAAGGAAATCGCGCAGTTGAATGGCGAGAATCGCACGCTGGTGCATGCCGCATACGGTGACCACGTGGATTTGGTGGTGGCTGGCGGCAACAACGGCAAAGTGCTTGTCCAGTGGAAAGAGCACGAGCCAGGCGAGCAGCATTTTGTGCTGACGAATGGCGAGCAGAACGCGGTGATGGCATCGCTCGTGATTGAAGGCAGCGAAGCGGTGTTCCCGCTCTCCTGGTGCGTTCCGCTCGAACAAGCTGTTCCGCTTTGCGGGGATGTTTTGCGGACATGCGATAAAGGCGAGCCGGCAAATTTGCAATGGCTCCCGATCGAAATGTAAGCGGGGGACGGTGCGATGGAATTTCAGACGTTGCAGCAATCCGTACTCATCATGGCCGTCATCATCGGCATTGGTAGCCTGATCGGTTACCGACAGCCGTTGACGGCCGATTCGCGGCAGCTCGTCATTACGATCATTATCAACGTGGCGATGCCCTGCATCATTTTGGACGGGATTTTTCAAACCCAGATCGATAACCAGCTTTTGGTGCAAATTTTTGCAATATTCGTCATTTCGATTGTGTTGAACTGTTTGGGCATCCTGCTCGGCTGGGCAGGAGCGAGGACATTGCCGTTGCCTGCCAAAAAGCGCAGGGAAATCGCGATCTTGTCTGGCCTCGGCAACACGGGCTTTATCGGTCTGCCGCTGTGCGCAGCGCTGTTCGGGCCAAAAGGTGCGCTCCTGGCTGCCATTTTTGACGCTGGCGTCGACGTCGTGCTGTGGACAGTCGGGGTCATGATGCTCCAGGAAAAAGGCTCGTTTTCGCTCAAAGGGCTGAAAACGCTGATCAACATCCCGATGATTGCCATCGTGTTCGGGCTTGGTTCCGCGCTGATCGGCTTTGCCCCGCCTGAGCCAGTCAAGCACCTGTTTGGCACGCTGGCCAAACTGGCTTCGCCGCTCGCCATGATGTATATCGGGATGCTGCTCCCGCTGTTTTTGCGCAGCAAGCCGCAAGTATCATTGCCGCTGCTTGGCATGCCGCTTGCTTTCAAGCTGTTTGTCTTTCCGCTTTTGACGGCGCTGCTGCTCTCCGTGTTTTCGCTGGACAGCGATATCGTCAGTGTGACATTGGTACAGGTGGCCATGCCGACTTTGACGCTCGCCTCGATTTTGTTTGGACGCTACAAGGCAGATGAGGAAATGGGCGCGATGACGACCGTCTTTTCGACGTTGCTGGCGCTTTTGACGATTCCGGCTGTTGTGCTGATGAGCAACTGGCTGTTGCACTAATTTGTTTTTTCCATGGACAACCGGTCTGCTTTCTGGTCAGGCCGGTTGTTCTTTTTGTGGCAAGAGCACTGAAACGAATAAGACCTGAGGTAAGTCTAACAAGATAGAAGATAGAATGAATCCCGGCAAAAAGGAATGGAGGAACGAAGATGAACAAAAAAGCATGGCTGATTGCAGCCCTCAGCCTCCAGCTTGTGTCCGTCTACTCGGTGGCGGCAGCGACAAGCGGGAGCCAGGCACAGACGGCAACGATTTCCGTAGATGGAAAAGCGGCGGCTTTGCAAAAACAGGCCGTTTTGCATCAGCAAAAAACGTACGTACTGGCCCAAGATGCAGCGAGCATCCTGAAAGCGAAGTGGACGCTGCAAGGACAAACAGGACAGATGAAAGTCGGCAACTATACGATCGCCTACCAGCTGGATTCCGGAGCGGTGACGGTTGACGGCAAGGCGGTTCAAGGTGGCGAAGCAGCGCTGCTTCGCGGCAAAGACGTGTATGTGCCGCTGAGGTGGCTAGTGGAGCAGGCAGGCCAAAAGATTGCTTGGAATCCCGAGAAAAGGGCGGTGGAAATTGTGTCATCCGGACAAAATGATTCGTTCGTCCTCGTGGATGAAAAGCAGTTGACCGAAGCAGAGCAGGAGTTCGTCGAGTCCGTCAAAGGCAAGCAAGGCATTCACCAACAGGGAGACTTGTACGTGATCGCGCGCGGCCAATCTCCTCACCCCGGTTACGGCCTGCAAGTCACGAAGGTGCAGCAGAGCTGGGAGCAGCTTTTGGTCTACGTGAAATTGACAGAGCCAGTTCCAGGGATGATGTATCCGCAAGTGATCACCTATCCGTACTTGACGGCAAAAGTGAAGCTCCCGCCGTACAACACGATTGTGTTCATCGATGCCGATACGAACAAACCTTTGTTTGAAGGGACGCAAAGCAACCAATAAGCAGCCGTTTCTTTTGCTGACTGCCCCTTGTTTTTCGCTCGCAGCTGTACTATGATGGTGGATAAGATTTACCTAATCCTTGGGAATGGAGGTGTGTGTACGTGTTCGGAACCGTTCAGGCGTGGTTTGTGGTAGAAACTTCCAGTATGACGCATGATTTTTCTTTCAACGGGACCAGTCTGCCCATTTTTGCGCATACAACTGAACGAAGTTTCCATAGGCGTACCATGCATCGACCAGGGACGGTTTGTTCTTGTCAATAATGGGTGACTGATTCGGGCAGCATTTTTGGCTGACGATATCTTCCCCTCGCGATGCCGCAGGTAATGGCCTGCGGCTTTTTTGCGTCCATTTTTGCCTTTTGGCAGACAGATGGCATATGGGGGCAAAAATCGCCGGGGCCGGCCAGGAAAGACCATTATGTTGAACCGTACCACATACCAGGGAGGAAAAAATCATGATTATCGTCGCAACTACCCAATTACAAAAATCGTACGGAGCCGATCCGGTTTTGCAAAATATTACGTTGGAAATAAAAGCGGGCGAGCGGGTAGGAATCGTCGGCCCAAACGGTGCGGGCAAGACGACCTTGTTCAAACTGCTGGCAGGCATCGAAAGTCCGGACTCAGGCGAGCTGTACCGGGCAAAAGGAACGGTGTGGGCGTATTTGCCGCAATCCCCGCAGTATCCGCAGGAGTGGACGGGGCGAGATGTGGTGGCGAGCGCTTTTGCTGAAGTTCGCCACATTCAGGAGCAGATGCGCGAGCTGGAAAGCCAGATGGCGCTGCTCTACGAGGACGAAGCGGCGTTGCATCGGCTGATGCAGCGTTACCAGAAGTTGCAAGACGAATTTGAGCAGCAGGATGGCTACCAGTGGGAGACGCGTATGACTCAGGTCGTGCAAGGATTGGGAGTAAGCGAAGAGCTGCTCGCTACGCCGTTTGCCCAACTGAGCGGAGGGGAGAAAACGAAGGCGGGGCTTGCCAAGCTTTTGTGCCAAAAGAGCGATGTCCTGCTGCTGGATGAGCCGACGAACCATCTGGACGTGGAGTCGATGGAGTGGCTGGAGCAATTTTTGCAGAGCTATCCGGGAACGGTGCTGATTATTTCCCACGACCGCTATTTCCTGGATGCAGTCGTTACTTCTGTCTACCATGTGGACGGCGGGGAAGCGGAGTTTTACATCGGAAACTACAGCGCCTTTGCCACCGAGCGGGAGGAGCGTTTGCTGCGGCAGTTTGCCGCCTACCAGGAGCAGCAGAAAAAGATCAAAAAAATGAAAGAGACGATCAAGCGGCTAAAAGAGTGGGGCAATCGCTCCAACCCGCCAAACGAGGCGTTTCACCGTCGGGCGAAAAGCATGGAAAAAGCGCTGGCCCGGATCGAACGCATCGAGCGGCCAAAAATGGAAGCGGACCGGATGGGGCTGCAATTCAAAAAGACAGACCGCAGCGGCCAGGACGTGCTGATCGTAACAGACGTGCACAAGACGTACGGCGGAAAGCAGCTGTTTGCTGACGCCAGCTTGCTGCTTCGTTTCGGGGAGCGCAAAGCACTGCTCGGGCCAAACGGCTGCGGGAAGTCCACGTTGATCCGCATGCTTTTGGGAGAGACAGAGCCGGATGCAGGCAGGCTCGCAATCGGCAGCAGCGTCAAAGTCGGCTATCTCTCGCAGCAAGCGTTGGAAGGGGATCAAAACCAGCGGCTGATCGAAGCGTTCCGCGATGTCGCGAAAGTGACGGAAGCAGAGGCGAGACATTTGCTGGCGAAGTTTCTGTTTTACGGCGAGCATGTGTTCAAAAAGGTCAGCCAGCTGAGCGGTGGCGAGCGAATGCGTTTGCGCCTGGCCCAGTTGATGCATCAGGACATCAACCTGCTCATTCTCGACGAACCGACGAACCATCTCGATATTGAAGCGCGGGAAACGCTGGAGGAAGCGCTCGCCGATTTCCACGGCTCGCTGTTTATTGTTTCCCACGACCGCTATTTTCTGCAAAAAATGGTAGACGGCGTTTTCTGGGTGGAAGACAAGCGGATCGTGCATGACGTAGGCACGTATGAAGAGGCGAGAACCAAGCAAAAGGAACGTTCGCAGAAGAGGGCGGACAGACTTGCGGGGGAAGCAAAAGCCAAGCCAGCAGCAAAGCCAAAGCCGCCAGAGCCTAAGCGGGAAGTGGTAGCCACAGAAGCAGCGCCAAAACGCCCGAACACTTACAAGCTGTCTGAGCTGGAACAGCGAATTGCCAAGCTGGAAGAGAAAAAGGCGAGCTTGACCGGGCTGCTTTCCCAAGCAGAGACGGACTATCAGCAACTGGCTGCGTGGCAAACAGAAATCGAGCACGTCCAGCAAGAAATCGATGACTGCTACGTCGCCTGGGTGAGCATGCAGGAAGTGTAAGGCAGGCGGCAAGTGCGTCGATTTGGAAAAGGTTAGAGACTATGTTCATAAAAAAGGCAGCAACAGTCGTCAATAAGACTGTTGCTGCCTCGCTTTTTGCCTGGCGATGTGACTAGGCTTGAATGATTGGCTCCGGGTTCAGCAGTCCTCACCGACGCCTCAAGATCGAACTTTCGGCTGCTGTTCCAGCTCTCGCCTATGGCTCTAAGCTTGCACCGTCGGCTCCGGGTCCGGCAGTCGCCGATGGCTCAACTGGAACCAGAGCAGAATCAGCACCATCAGGACGCCGCCGAGGAAAAACGGGCCGCTGTGCGAAAAGGTGTAGACGGCGCCGCCAGCCAGCGGGCCGAGAATGCGACCGAGGCTGTCCATCGAGCTGATCGCTCCGCTTGTGATCCCCTGGCCTTCCGTTGTTCGCTGCGTAATCATCGCGGTGGCAGTTGCGCGAATCATGCCTTGGCCCGCGCCGAACAAAGACAGAATCAAAGCGAGTACCCAAAAGTTTCCCGACAGCGGAATGGCGAAAAAGCCGATCCCGTAAAAAATCATCCCCATGGTGAGAATGGCCGCTTCCCCGAACTGCTTGACCAGGCGGCCGATCAAGCCGCCCTGCACACAGGCTGCAATGATGCCCATGACGAGGAACATGTAGCCGAGGTCTTTGGATGTGAAGCCGTACAAGTCATGGATGTACAGGGCAAAAGTCGTTTCCAGACCGGAAAAGGCAAACGACACGACGAACAAAATGCCGTACAAAAGAGACAGGGAGCCAAAGAGCGAGACCAGCGGGTTTTGACTGGCTTCTTTTCGCAGGCTCGTCCGCTTTTCCTTCGGCAAGCTTTCCGGCAACGCATAAAGAATGAAGAAAAACGTCAGCAGCGCGACAAGCCCCGAAGCGTAAAACGGAACGGCAAAGCCGTAGCCGCTGAGCAGGCCGCCTATGACAGGGCCGAATACAAAGCTGAGCCCGATGCCCGCGCCGACGACCCCCATCCCTTTTGCTCGCTCTTCGGTTGGGAGCAAATCGGCAACCATCGCCGTTACAGTCGGCAACGCGGCAGCAGAGACGATTCCGCCCAGAATGCGGTAAACGAGCATTTCCGTATAGCTTTCCGCCATTCCGAACAGGATAAACGTCACGGCAAAGCCGAGTAGCCCGAAAGAAACGAGCGGCTTGCGCCCGATCCGGTCCGAGAGAGTTCCCCAAACGGGTGCAAACAACAGCTGCATAATATTGTAGCTGGCGAACAGAACGCCGATCTGAAAAGAGGTCGCACCCAGTTTTTCTGCAAAAAAGGGAAGGATGGGAATGATAATACCGAATCCGAGCATGGTCAAAAATGCGACGAAGAACAAGAGGGCAAGATGCTTCTTCTTCACAACAAATTACCTCGTTTCACACAAAAATCATCACTATCAGTTGCTTGCATTTTCCACCTTACGTGAACGAACTGTCGAAGTCAAGCGAGCGGCGTGGGCAGCCGTGCACTTCTCGTGCTATAATGGAAAAGAAAGAAGAATCGTTTGGCAAGTTGTCTAGTATATATCCATGAGGTGTTTGTGATCATGTCTACTGCAATGCTGTACTACCTGGCCTGGCATGAAGATGATTGGCTGGATGAGGTTCTCGACCGTTTTCCGGAAGTGAACGCGATGGTGCCTACTGCAAAAACGTTTGAACTGATTGCCGGACAACGGGAGTCAAAGGAAGTGGAACGCGCGGTACTCGTTCTGAATGCGGCACAGGAGCAGGACAGATGCCGCGAGTTTTTGCGTCTGTGCCAGGAGCACCCGGAGCTTTCCAAAGATCCGCTCTATCTTGTCGGATTGAAACCGGTTGAGGAGGAGGCGTGGAAAGAGGCGTATCCGTATGCGAAGATCATCGTTATTACCGGCTTTGCTGTCGAGTTTGACTACGATGCCGTCCTCGCGAGGATGGAAATCGATCTGGAGGGAGCCTATTGAAAGCCAACCCCAATGATTTCGATTTAAAGGCGTTTCTGCACCGCTTCGGCTTGTTCATCTACACGGGGGACCCGGTGGGGGATCTGTTGCTGATAGAAGATGAAATTCGCGAGTTGTACGAACTGAATGTGATTGAAAAAGAAGAGTTTATGGAGGCCATGTCAGCTGTGCACAGCAAGCGCAAAGCGATGGAAGCCCGATAAACCAGGGACAGGCGTGTTTATCTGCCGTTTTGCGACGCGGCGATGATAAGCGCGTTTTTTGTTTTGTGTGCCTGTTCACGCCCATGCCGCCCTCTTAAGAAATTCTTCAGAATTCCTTTTAGAAAACTTAAGGCATTCTCTCTCTTTTAGAAAGGTTTACCCGCTACGATAGAAGCAAGGAATCGGAGAGGGGGGAGCGCCTGTGGAGCAGGAGAGTTTTGCAATCATGTTTCATTCGTTTTGGAAACAATTTTTTTGGCAGCTTTCACCCGATGAGATGTCAGTGATCGGTTTTGGCGCACGAATGGCGCATGTGGACACCGGGTTTTTTGTTGTGTATGCAGCGGTGTTTGCGGCTGTGAGCGTGGGAGTGGGGGCGGGCTATCTGGTGAGTGCCTGGCTGGGAGCGTCAGTATTGGCAAAATGGGCGGGCAAGCGTTGGCACAAACACGTAAGGCTCATGGACTGGGAGCAAGAATACATGGGCTGGGTGCTTGTGATCAGCATGTTTATTCCGGTGATCCGCCATATCGTGCCGATCGTTGCTGGCTTGTATCGGATGCCGCTCGGACAGTTTCTGGTCTTCTTTTTACCGAGCACGTTTGTCTGGACGCTGCATTATTTTCTCATGGGCTACTGGTTTGCTGCTGAGTTGGATGTGATGCTTGCAGGCGTGTATTCCTACAGCAAAATTACGTTGACGACGGTAGCGCTGGCAGCCGCTGTATACATGGTGATTCGCCAGTACATACGACTGCGCTGCTTTATGATTCCTGCCGACTCGCAGGAAAGCGGGGATTGCCCTCAACAATTGGAAAAGGAGCCGACTGCCTGAGCGAAGAGTGTGCAGGTACAGTTGGCTCCTTTTTCAATTGGCGGCGTGTGCAGAGGAAGCTTCCCAGCCGAAGCTGTCAAACCACTCGTTCCTTCTGTAATTGGAGATGGCTTGTCTCACATAGGGAATCATATTGTCGGGCAGCTTGTCGAGATCGACCCAGATCAGTTCGTCGCATTTGTCAGGCTCGGCGTTGACGATCTCTCCCTGCCAGTTACGCGCGACGACGAAAAAGTCGATGCGCTCGTCAAAAGACCGTCTGTGCATGACGCCTGCAAGCGAAAGGTCCGATGGTGCGAGGTCGATCCCGCACTCTTCCTTGGCCTCGCGAATGGCTGCTGCCTTGACTTCTTCATTGCCGTCCAGATGTCCGGCCGGAACGCTGTAGTTTCCGTCTTCATATCCGGTATTGTAACGGCGAAGCAATAAAATTTCCTGTCCGCGCAGCAAAAACAGGTGCACGGCAACTGGCATCGTAAAGTAGTTTCGCATGACGAGGTTCCTTTCTCAATGCTCTTCGGGACGATGATTTTCGGCCGCTTTTCTGCGCAGTTTTTCCCGGTTTTTCTTCAGGGCAGGGGAACTGCTCATCGCTGCGAACAGCATGCCGAAACCGGCGATGGCCAAAACAATTCCAATGATGAGGTAGAGCGTAGAAGACATTCGAAAAAGACCTCCTTATTCTATGAAAGCAAGCATGAATCTGACTTTGAACTGTGCTATAATGGCACAGTGTGTTTTACCCGATACTAGGTATGATTTTATAGAAAAGCACAGGGAGGATTTCGCGAGATGACTCAGCATACGTCTGTCGATCAGCTATCCATTAACACCATCCGCACGCTGGCTATTGATGCCATCGAAAAAGCAAATTCCGGCCACCCGGGAATGCCGATGGGCGCTGCCCCAATGGCTCATGTTCTGTGGAGCCGTTTCATGAAAGTAAATCCAAGCAATCCGCAATGGATCGACCGCGACCGTTTTGTCTTGTCTGCGGGACATGGCTCTATGCTATTATACTCGATGTTGCATTTGATGAAATACGATGTTTCTCTAGAAGACCTACATAACTTCCGCCAGTGGGGCAGCAAAACGCCTGGCCATCCGGAGTTCGGACATACGGCTGGTGTTGACGCAACGACTGGACCGCTGGGACAAGGGATCGCGATGGCGGTCGGTATGGCCATGGCGGAAAAACATATGGCAGCTGTCTACAACCGCGACAAGTTTGACATCGTGAACCACTACACGTATGTCATCTGCGGTGACGGCGACCTGATGGAGGGCGTATCCAGCGAGGCTTCTTCCCTGGCTGCTCACCTGAAACTGGGCAAAATGATCGTGCTGTACGATTCGAACGATATCTCGCTGGACGGCGAACTGTCCCGCTCGTTCTCGGAAAATGTGGCAGGACGCTACCAAGCGTACGGCTGGCAATATTTGCGCGTAGAAGACGGAAACGATCTGGCAGCGATTGATGCCGCCATCGCTGAAGCGAAAAAAGATCTGGATCGTCCTACGCTGATCGAAGTCAAAACTGTCATCGGCTACGGCAGCCCGAACAAAGGCGGCTCCAGCGCTTCCCACGGCGCACCGCTCGGCAAAGATGAAGTGAAGCTGACAAAAGCAAACTACGAGTGGTCGCATGACCAAGAGTTCCACGTTCCTGCGGAAGTGGCTGATTTCTACGCAGGACTGGCAGAAGCGGGCGAAAAAGCGGAAGCGGCATGGCGTGACCTGTTTGCCGAGTACGCCAAAGCATATCCGGACCTGGCTGCGCAATTCACGACAGCACAGGAAGGCCACCTGCCAGCAGGCTGGGATGCCAACATGCCGGTATACGAAGCAGGGGCGAAGCTGGCAACCCGCGTCGCTTCCGGAAACGCAATCAATGCACTGGCAACATCCGTGCCGTTTTTCCTCGGCGGTTCCGCAGACCTGGCTCACTCCAACAACACAGTGATCAAAGAAGCGGGCAACTTCCTGCCAGGCTCCTACGATGGCCGCAACATCTGGTTTGGTGTTCGCGAGTTCGCCATGGGGGCAGCACTCAACGGTATGGCTCTGCACGGTGGGGTAAAAGTATACGGCGGTACGTTCTTCGTCTTCTCTGACTACGTGCGTCCGGCTATCCGCCTGTCTGCTCTGATGAAACAGCCGGTTGTGTACGTGTTCACGCACGACTCCATCGCTGTAGGGGAAGACGGCCCGACTCACGAGCCGATCGAACAATTGGCGTCCTTGCGCGCGATGCCAGGACTGACCATTATGCGTCCGGCTGATGCCGTAGAGACAAACGAAGCTTGGAAATACGCTGTTTCCCGCACAGACGAGCCAGTCGTACTTGTTTTGACTCGCCAAAACTTGCCAGTCTTGCCAGAGACCATCGAGAAAGCGGAAGCAGGCGTGAGCAAAGGGGCATATGTGCTCGCAGACGCTCCAAGCGGCAATCCGCAACTGATCTTGCTCGCTACCGGCTCCGAAGTATCCTTGGTGATGCAAGCGCGTGAAGAGCTGCTCTCCCGCGGAATCGAGGCACGCGTCGTGTCCATGCCAAGCTGGAACCTGTTCGAGCGTCAGCCGCAAGAGTATCGCGATGCGGTCATTCCTCCGACAGTAAAAGCGCGTGTAGCAGTAGAGATGGGCTCTCCTATGGGCTGGGAACGTTATGCTGGAGATGGCGGAAAAGTGATCGCGATCAACCAGTTCGGCGCCTCCGCACCTGGCGACCGCATCATGCGCGAATACGGCTTCACCGTAGAAAATGTAGTGGCTACAGCAGAAGGGCTGCTCAAATAAATTGCCTTTGCTTCATAAGAAAAGCCTATCTCTCACAAGGAGATAGGCTTTTCCAGTGACAAAACCGAAACAGTGTGGAATGATAGACACGTGCCAAAAGGGAGAAACTTTTTTCAAAAGCATCCGTCTATATAAGATGCGGGGGAGAGAGAAAACCAGGAGGTAAGAAATGGCAACAAAGGCCAAGAAGAAAGTCAGGAAGAAAAAGAACAACTTGCTGATGATTGCCGTAGGATTCGCCGTCTTTCTCATCTTGAGCGTCATCGGGGGATACTTTTCCCTGTTGTACGCGGGAGACCGGATGATTGCGGAAAACGAACAGAAGCTGAAAGACTTGAAAGCAGAACCAACGGTCATATATGACAAAAACGGTGAAGAGATGACGAGTCTGATTCGTCAAAAAAACCGTGAATACAAACCGATCAACGAAGTGCCCAAAGTGTTGATTGACGCATTCCTTGCTGTCGAGGACAAACGGTTTTACGAGCACAAAGGCGTCGATATGGTACGGATCGGCGGAGCTATCATCAATGACATTAAAAAAGGTTCATTGGCTGAAGGGGGAAGCACGATCACCCAGCAGCTTGCCAGAAACGTTTTCCTCAACCTGGACCAAACGTTTTGGCGCAAGACCAAAGAGATGAGCATTGCGATCGGACTGGAGCGCCGCTATTCCAAGGATCAGATTTTGGAAATGTATCTCAACCGCGTGTACTTGGGTGAAGGGGAGTTCGGGATCGAGGACGCTTCGAACTACTACTTCGGAATGTCCGTCAGCTCTGATAAATTTACGGTTGCCAAAGCAGCGATGCTCGCAGCAATTCCGAAAGCGCCGACGACGTACTCGCCGTTCAACAACCCGGAGAAGGCGAAGCTGCGGCGCGATACGGTCATTCGCCTGATGTACGAGCAAGGCATTATTACCGAGGCACAAAAAAATGAAGCGCAGGCGGAGGCATTGCCTACCGAGCCGACAGAGACGGCTGGAGCGAGCCTGAAAAAAGGCTACCGCGCTTTCTTCGACCATATGGTGGACGAAGCGGAAGCAAATTACGGCGTGACGGAGGAAGAGTTGTACCGTGGCGGCTGGCACGTCTATACGACCTTCGATCCGAAAG
Organism: Brevibacillus sp.; assembly: GCF_003521185.1. Taxonomy (NCBI): domain Bacteria; kingdom Bacillati; phylum Bacillota; class Bacilli; order Caryophanales; family Paenibacillaceae; genus Brevibacillus; species Brevibacillus sp. The sequence continues at coordinate 40,843 of NZ_DOTK01000037.1, read as the reverse complement.
TACAGGATGCGATGATCGCGGAGTACGCCAACGCGAAAAACTTCCCGAAAGACGGCGCAAAACGCGGCGTCGAGTCGGCGATGATTGTCGTGGATGCGAAAAACGGCGGGATTGCCGGAATGATGGGCGGCCGCAACTACGCCGCAAAAGGCTTTAACTACGCGACCGACATGAAGCGCCAGCCAGGTTCCAGCTTCAAGCCGCTGGCGGTGTACGCGCCTGCGGTTGATATGGACGGCAGAAAGTGGGGGCCGAACTCTTCCCTCAGCAACAAAAAGCAAAGCTTCAACGGCTATGAGCCGCGCAACTACAACAACAAATACAGCGAAACGGTGAGCATGAACCGCGCCCTGATCGACTCGCTCAACGTGCCTGCTGTTTGGCTGTTAAATGAAATCGGAGTCAATAACGGGCTGGATTACCTGAAAAAATTCGGCGTCGACCTGGCGCCGGAGGACCGCAACCTGGCCATCGCCCTCGGCGGTCTTAGCCAAGGGACGTCTCCGTTGAAAATGGCGCAGGCGTACACGACTTTTGTCAACGGCGGGGTTATGTCGGAAGCGCACACGATTGCCAAAATCGAGAACAAGAGCGAAGGCGTCGTTCGTGAATACGAAGACAAGCAGACACAAGTGCTCAAGCCGCAGGCGGCGTGGACGGTTCACACGATGCTGGAGCGGGCGGTTCAGGAAGGGACGGGGAAAGCTGCCCGAATCTCTGGCCGTCATGTAGCCGGAAAAACCGGGACGACCCAATCGATTGCCGGAGACAGCGGTGTGAACAAAGACGCCTGGTTTGTCGGCTATACGCCAGAATACGTCGGAGCGGTCTGGATGGGCTTCGATCCCGAGGACAAACAGCATCTGATGCGTCAGGGAAGCAGCTTGACGGCGCAAATGTTCTCCAAAGTGCTCGCAGCAGGTTTGAAGGGCGTGAAGGCGACAGATTTCCAACCGCCAGCAGGTGCCGTCGAAGAACAGCCGGAAGAAGAGGCAGTGCAGCCGCTGCAACTGGCAGCAGACCTGACTATGGAAAACAACCAGATGAAAGTAGTCTTGAGCTGGATTGGCGGTTCTCCTGATTACACGTATGACGTCTATCGCGTCAAGCAAAATGACGAGCGCGTGCTGATCGCTTCCGGCTTGAAGGATACGACTTATGTCGATGTGCTGGATGATCCGAACCAGTATCGCTATGTGGTGGTTCCGCGCAACGCCCAGGGCGAGGAGCAGACTCCTTCCCCGATCACCAAGATTAACATGCAAAATCTGGAAAACCTGATTAACGACGGAGAAGAGCACCACGAGGACGGCAACAATCAGGGACAAAATCCGGATGGAAACAATAACGGCAATGGCGACGGCGATGGCTCTGTGACGATTCCGCCGAATTTCGGCGGCGACAACCAGGGCAACAACAGCAACAACGGCGGACAGCCGAACGGTCAGAATCCGAATCCGGGCCAGGGCAATACGGGCAACCCGGGAAATCCTGGAGAGATTCCGCCTGATATCGCCAATCCGGGAGCAAACCAGCCGGGGGGAGTTTCTGACGGCAGCCAGCAGCCAGTACAGCCTGTAGACGGCGGCCAACAGCAGCCGCCAGCAAATGGAACAAACGGCGGCTGAGCGGCATAGGATAGACAACTCGACAGATTCAGCTATTTGCACATCTTCTTTCGCGTGGTACAATACCAGTAAATCGGGAGACAGGGGGACAGTCCATGTCTGACTTCGCACAAAGAGATTTGCCCACTTTTTTCAAGGAACAACTTAGCCGAGCCAAAGTGAATTTTGAGCGAGCTCTCGACTGTAAACATACCGATTTTGACGACCTGTACCCATATATGAACGAGCAGCCACAGTTTTTCTGGTACAAACGCTACGTCGCTTGGTCAGAGCTGTTGACTGTCGTGCGGTTGGCGGAGGAATTAGGCGTCGAATGGACAGAAGATTTCAGTGAGCAGCAGGTGGAGTTTATCAAAGGCAAGGTTCTGCAAGGCAAAGTGCTCGACTACTGGAATCCGGAAGAAGAACAGGAAGAAACGATCAGTCAGTTGGAAGAAGAAAAATAAGACCAAATACAAGTAGCGCGTTCCCGCTTGGGGAGCGCGCTTTTTTCGTCCGCGGATGCGGGTTCGGCGACTGGCTTGGATGGAATCTCCACGTAACCAGACGAAGGGCTGATTCGTCTTTTCAAAGGAAAAAGGCTGCACATTAATGCAGCCAGGTGTAAATGACTTGTGGCGTTTCTTCTTCCGGTCCCGCCGGAAGGACGAACAAAGGCGGATTGCTCCACGGGCTTGCGGGAGCAGGGGCATCCGAGATGATAAATTCGGTGCCCAGTGAGACGAAGGAGTACAGTTCCTCCACAGCGGCATTGAGCAAGCGCACACAGCCGAGAGACACGGAGGTTCCGATGCTCTCCGGATGGTTGGTGCCGTGGATCGCATAGCCGTTTCCTTGAAAAACCATCCCTCGTGTGCCGTATATGTTGTCATGGCCGCGCGGTTTGTTGATTTTTTGCAAGATCGTATAGTACCCCTCTGGCGTCGAGTCGTTTTTGCCGATGCCCGCCGGATAGCTGCGCACGAGATGCGTGCCGCTCAAAAGCTGGAGCGTGTGCGACTTTTGTGCAAGGCGAACTTGCAGCGGTTCCAAAGGCGACAGCGGCTCAGGATAGCCGGGAAGCGGCAGGACATCGCGCAAGCTTGCCCATGCCGCTCCGCTCTGAAAAGCAGCGGGGTGATACGGATAGCTTTCCAGCAAGAGACGTTTTGGCGGAACAGGGATTTGCGGCAAATAGTTGCCGGGATAGCTTGCTGCCAAATCTGCCAGCCTGGTTGGAAGGGTCCCTTTTTGCTGATAGTAGCGATAGAGGGCATTGCGCAATGTCAGCACGTGCTGAAGTGTTTGCTGCTCGGTTGCGAGGTCTGTGCGCGCTGTTGCAAGCGCCGCCTCCTGAGCGAAGCTGGCTGGTGCTGCAAACCAGCGCTGGCTGATGACACTCCGGCTGGCGGGATTGTATTGCACAATCCCTTTCACCTGTTTGGGCTGATAAAACAACAGTGGCGTAAACAGCGGCGATCCGGGCACTTCCGGAACGACGATGACTGTATACGGCTGTGTCAGCGCCGGACGACGCCCCTCTACATAACGGCGAACCTGGCTCTGCAATTGTTTCGGGTCAAGTGCCGCAGGAACCGCAATCACCTCGACATGAGGCTGCGATCCAGCAGGAGTGCCGACAGGCTTTTCCGCTGTCTGTGTGCGGGCAGCAGGAGCGGCATCTTGCAAAGGCCCGGGTGAGAACACAAACTGGGCGTACAAAAAGGCGAGTGCCGCCAGAAGCAAGCGTGCCTGGTTGCGCCAGTTCTGGCGTTTTTGCTCGCGAAGCAATTTTTGATAGGCGTCTCGCGCCTCGTTAAAATAAGGGCCTTGTTTGGCAAAAAGACTTTGTCTGTAAGCGGCGAGCGCCTGCTGCGTGTCGCCTTGCGCTTCTTTTGCTTGGCCAAGATGGTACCAGCCAATCGCTTCATCCGGGTGTTGCTGGGTAAACCACCGGTAGAAGGAGAGGTCGCTTTGCTCTGGATATTTCATATGAAAGGCGCTTTTTTCCTGAAGAAAGGAAACCTTGTCCACCGATACTCCCCCCTATATGGTTGTATCGGCGTGGCTCGACAAAAAAGTGAGTGTGGAGGGGAAAATAATGGTTTATTTACGGACGATCAAGCTGTTACGCGAGAAGTTTCCCGAGGCGGGGCGGTATCCGTTTGACCTGCCGTCGCTGCGAAATTTGGAGGCGATTGAGCTGGACACGAGCGTGACTTTTTTGGTCGGGGAAAACGGTTCGGGCAAGTCGACGATGCTCGAAGCCGTCGCGTATCAGTGCGGCTTTCACACGGCTGGCGGATCGCGCAACAATTATTATGACGTCCACAAGTCCGAAGCGAGTCTGGGCGACTATATCCGGCTTTCCTGGCTTCCGAAGCAGACGAACGGTTTTTTCTTGCGGGCCGAGAGCTTTTACCAGTTTGCCAGCCACATCGACTCGATCGGCGGCAGCGGCAGTTACGGCGGGAGGTCGCTGCACGCGCAATCGCACGGGGAAGCGTTCATGTCGCTGTTCACCAACCGCTTCAACAGCAAAGGCATTTACTTGCTGGACGAACCTGAGGCGGCCCTGTCGCCCAAACGTCAACTGGCCTTCTTGTTTTTGATGCGCGAACTGGTGGCAGAGGGCGCGCAGTTTGTGATCGCGACTCATTCCCCGATTTTGATGGGCTTTCCCGGAGCGAAAATCTTCAGCTTTGACGAATCGCCTGTGCAGGAAGTGCGGTATCAGGAGACGGAGCACTACCAACTGACCCGGCGGTTTTTGGAGAAGCCGGCTGCTTTTTTAGACGAATAACGATTTTTTTTAAAATATCCTGTCACAAAAAAGGTCCCGGCGGTTTCTATAAGGTGTAGAACGCGATAGAAGCTGAGTCAGCGGCCTTTGCAGGAAGGAGGAGACGTGATGGAGGTGCAGGCAAAACTGGCGATGAACCAGACGCGGGTGCAAGACGATGCAGACTCGTTTCACGATCTGTTTACCGCTTACTACCCGTTCGTTGTCCGGCAGGCGATGCGGATTGTCCGCGAGCAGCAAGCAGCAGAAGATGTCGCTCAGGAAGTGTTTCTCTCCTTTTACGATACAGATCGCTCCACTGTAGAGAATATCCCGGCTTGGCTATCCAAAGCGGCACTCTATGCAGCCTGCAACTATTTGCGATCAGAGAAGCGCAGGCAGGACAGGCAGGAGCGCACTACTGCGGATCAGGCGCACACCACGCCGTCATCCGAGGAAGCATGGCTGGAAAAAGAAGCGATCAGCCACGTGCAAGAGGTGCTGGACGAGCTGGATGAGCGTGAGCGTACTTTGCTGGTCATGAAATACTCCGGCTTTCCCTACGCCGAGCTGGCAAAAGCGACTGGAACTCCGGTTCAATCTGTCGGAACGATTTTGGCGCGAGCGAAAAACAAATTTCGCAGGCTATACGAGCGGATCAGGGGGGAAGAGGGATGAAATGTGCAGATACGGGCTTTATCCAGGCTTTTCTGGATGGAGAGTGCGAAGCCCGGGAGAGCGAGCAGTTCCGCAGTCACCTGACGGAGTGCGAGCAATGCCGCGCTCGCCTGGATGAGCTGATGGCTTTGGACGTTTGGTCGCGGGAACAGATCGAAGCAGACGTATTCGCCCGTGCCGATCAGGTGAAAGTGAACACGGACGCAGCTTGGCAGCGGTTTTCGCAAACAGTAGGAAAGGCAAACAAGAGCAATCAGTTGCGTGAGTGGAATCACCACAAAGAGCGCAAAGCAAAAAGGAGCTGGAACGAAATGAACAAATCGACGAAACGCTGGGTAACAGCGGCATCGGCAGCAGCTGTGGTCGCCGTGTCTCTGTCTTTTCCGCAAGTACAGGCGGCGGCTAATGACTTTTTGTCCATGTTTCGCATGAGCAAAGTCGAATTTGTCAAAGTGACGCAAGAAGACTTGCAAGAAGTGGAAAACTGGATGGCAAGCGGCAAAGCCGGGGAGATCGATCTGAAAGGAATCGGAAAGATCGAAATCGACGGAATGGATGACAACAAACAGGAAAGCCGTAACCACTACTACAACAACCGGGAAGCTGCGGAAAAAGCGGGAGTCAAGCTGCCGTCAGTGCCTGCCGACATGGCTGTGGAAGGGGTAGAAGTTACCTCGCCGTATCGCATGCATCTCGAAATCGACACCGAGCGGGCAAACAAGCTGCTTGCCCAACTGCAAATCGATGCTCGCTTCGACGACGAGCTGAATGGCAAGCGCATCTCGCTGGAAGTGCCGAAAATGCAAACAACATATATCGGCACCGGAAAAGAGAGCTATTCCTACACGATTGTGGACGCGCCTGAGCTGAAAGCTCCCGATGGCGTAGATCTGGAAAAGCTGCGCGAGACGATGCTGGCTCTGCCGTTCATCCCGGAGCAAGTGAAAAAGCAAATGCTTGACATCAAAGACTGGAAACATACGATTCCTGTTCCGTACATGGCGGACGGCAAAAGCGACATGAAAGAAGTCAAAGTGAACGGCGAAGAGGGCATGCTGCTCACAAGCGAGTACAATACGCATCTCGTTTGGCAAAAAGACGGGAAAATCCACATTTTGGATGGCAGCGAAAAGCGTGGAGAAGAACTTCTGGCTTTGGCAAAACAGCTGAACTAAAGAAGCAGCATAAAGCGAAATATAAAGCGGAATGGCAGAGTTTTCCTGTAGGGGAGGCTCTGCTTTGTCCCGTTTTCCGCTAAAGTTTCAAGTTTCAAGTTTTAGGAGGCATGAGATGTCCAATTACGTAATCGAGACCTGGGATTTGTCCAAGCAGTACAACGGCAAGGCGGGCTGCAAAAACATCACTTTGCAAGTGCCGCGTGGCAGTGTGTTTGGATTTCTCGGGCAAAATGGCGCGGGGAAAAGCACGTTTGTCAGAACGATGCTCGGTCTGCTGCACCCGACAGCGGGCAAGGCCGTCATGCTTGGGCATCCGATCGGCACGGTGGAATCGCGGCAAAAGGTCGGGTATTTGCCGGAGCTGTTTCGCTACCCCGATTGGCTGACGGGCCAACAGCTCCTGGAGCACCACGCCCAGCTGTGCGGATTGTCCCGTTCCCAGGGCAGAGCGGTCATCCGGGATGTACTGGAGCAGGTAGGGATGGCAGGGCGTGAGCGCGAGCGCATTCGCGGCTATTCCAAAGGTATGCAGCAGCGCATCGGAATCGCTTGTGCGCTCTTGTCCGATCCCGAGCTGATTTTTTTGGATGAGCCGACCTCGGCGCTGGACCCGATTGGACGAAAAGAAGTGCGCGAGTTGATTACCAGGCTCCGCGATCAAGGAAAAACGATTTTTCTCAACAGCCATTTGCTGAGCGAGATGGAGAGCGTCTGCAACTATGTAGGGATTATTCACCGCAGCGAGCTGGTCGTGCATGGAGATTGGCGCAAGCTGAGCAGCGTTGCCCCGCAGGTGGAGCTTACGGTGGAAGCGGCGAGTTTTTCGGCGGGTGAGGAGCTTCCGGCATTCGTGACAGAGAGCAGATTGCTCAGGGAAGCTGCTTCTCGCGCCACGTGGCTTTTGACTCTGGATCAGGACAACCGGGTTCCGGCTCTTTTGCAGGCACTGGTTGGCCGAGGCGCTGCAGTACATGAGGTTGTGCAAAAGCAGCAATCGCTGGAGGAAGTATTTTTGTACTGGGTGCAAAAGAAGGAGGGGGAAGCACATGTGGCCGATCATGAAAATCACGTATAGGGAGATGATCTCCAAGCGGATTTTTACGATTACGATATTGATGTCGCTGGCTTTCCTGTTGCTGTTTGGCGTAGCGACCTGGTATGCGGCGCGGGAAATGAACGAGTCATGGGGTGGCAGGGCAAGTGACATGCTGCTGCAAAAAAACTTTTTCTCCACGCAACTGCTCGGCATGGGCCTGTACTTTGGTTCGTTCATTACGGCGCTGCTCGCGATCCTGAGCAGTGTCGGCAGTATTGCCCACGAAGTCGAGAGTCATCAGATTGATACGTGGTTGGCCCGGGCGTTGCCGCGCCACCGATACGTCCTGGGGAAGTTCGGCGGATTGACGAGCATGCTTGTCCTCTATGCGCTCCTGATGTTTCTCGGCATTCTCGGGATCAATCAATGGGTTGGCGGAGGCATGCTGGCGGTTGACGTGAGTGCGCAGCAAATAGGGACGTCGCTCGGGTATTTTATCCTGATGCCAGTGATTCTCGTCTGCGTCTCCTTGCTGCTCAGCAGCATCACGACGACGGTAACAGGCGGCATCATCCTGATCATTTTGTACGGAATCAGCTTCATCGGCGGGTTTGTCGAGCAGATCGGGTCGATTTTGGGGGAGAACGCACTGATCAACATCGGGATTATATCCAGCTTGTTGTTTCCTACCGATTCGCTGTTCAGACAATCGACGGTCGCGCTTTTCGAGGCAGCGGAGGACCCGATTTCGTTTGCTTCCCAGGGGATATTTGGCACCACGTCTCCGCCAAGCCAGTTGATGTTTTTCTACACGCTGTTTTACGGCGCGGCGACGCTGGCGCTGGCTGTCCGGTTGTTTGGAAAGCGGGATGTGTAGATCGCACAAAGATGAAAATGATAGCAGCCCGAGCCGTGAAGAGACGGACTCGGGCTTTTTTCTGGGAAAAACGTCGAGACGTTTTTCATGAAATGGGATGTGAGTGCTTGCGGTCAACAGGACGGTCTAGCGTGTGTCAAGGTGGTCGGATTGCGGGGGAGCGGCTGGTTCTTTTTGTTCGCCTTTTTGTAGAAGCTGGATCAATTGGTCCAGCTTTTCATTTCGTTCTTGGTCGAGGGCAATTTTGTTGTTCATGAACCGGATCAGGCTAATGAGCAAATAAATGATCAGGCCGTAAAACAAAAGCATGATGAACAGTGGGATGGATGCGATTCCGAAATCGAGCATGCAAACCTCCGTTTGGAAAAATATAGGTTGTCACTATTGTACCATTTAAACGAATAAGCAGACAGGCGTATCGTGAATTTTATGACGTTTATGACAAAAATGCGGGTAAAACTGTTTATGCGCAAATTGTATTCGGATTTTTACGAACATTGCTATAATGACAGCAGCAAATGAAAGCGCATTCGTACACGTTGTTGTAAGCGCATTCTCCCAAGGAGGAAAAAGGTATGCTGTCATGGCTTGGCTTTTTAATGGTAGCCGTTTTCATGTATTTGATCATGTCGAAGCGACTTTCGGCTTTGGTTGCACTTATTGTGGTTCCTGTTGTGTTTGCTTTGCTCGGCGGCTTTGCGGATCAGCTTGGCACGATGATGCTTGCCGGTATCAAGCAGATTGCGCCTACGGGAATCATGCTGCTGTTTGCCATCCTGTACTTCGGAATCATGATGGATGCTGGCTTGTTTGATCCGTTGATTGCGAAAATATTGCAGATCGTCAAGGGCGATCCGCTGAAAATCGTCGTCGGTACGGCGATTCTCGCCAGTCTGGTCGCATTGGACGGAGACGGTACGACGACTTACATGATTACGGTCACGGCCATGTTGCCGCTGTATCAACGAATGGGGATCAAACCGATGATTTTGGCGGTCATTCCGATGCTTGCGCTGGGCGTCATGAACATGGCGCCGTGGGGCGGTCCGACTGCGAGAGCGATGAGTGTGTTGGGACTGGACGCATCCGAGCTGTTTACCCCGCTCATTCCTGCCATGGCTGCCGGGATCGCTTGGGTCATTTTCGTCGCCTGTATATTGGGCAAAGCAGAACGGAAACGGCTGGGGATTATCGAGCTTGGCGGTGCATCTCGCGCATCGTCGCCAGCACAAGCCGAGTTGGCGGCGGCTCATGAAGCAACTGCGAGCAAGCGTCCACAGCTGCTCTGGTTTAATCTGCTGCTGACCGTTGCGCTGATGCTCGGACTTATCACCAGCTTTTTGCCTTTGCCCATCTTGTTCATGATCGCGTTTGCCATCGCGCTGTTGATCAACTATCCCAAAATGGAAGACCAGAAGGAGCGGATCGCAGCGCACGCGGGCAACGCTCTCGCGACTGTCTCGATGGTCTTCGCTGCCGGAATTTTTACAGGCATTTTGACCGAGACAAAAATGATTGACGCCATGTCGAATACGGTTGTCTCCTGGCTGCCGGACTCGCTTGGCTCGCACATGCCTGTATTGGTCGCTTTGACCAGCATGCCTTTTACGTATTTCATGTCCAACGACGCCTATTATTTCGGCGTGGTGCCGATTTTGGCAAATGCGGCAGCAGCGTATGGGGTCGATCCGGCAGAGATCGGGCGGGCGTCGATTCTCGGCCAGCCCTTGCACGTTTTGAGTCCGCTGTTTGCCGCTCAATATTTGCTGCTGGGGATGGTTGGCGTGGACTACGCGCAGACGCAGCGCTTTATCATGAAATGGGCATTCGGCACTTCGCTTGTCATGATCGTTGTCGCGTTGCTTACGGGAGTGCTCACGTTGTAGCAGAGAACTTGCGAACTTGCGGGAAAAAGAGGCCGGGCGAAGGGCCTCTTTTTCAGTTGGACGCAAAATTGGGTTACAATGAGAAGAAGGGGGGAGAGGAACGTGCGTTTTCACAGCAAGCTGATGTTGATCATCTGTTCGCTCCTGCTAGGTGTCATCGTGATTTTGGGGATTACGTTTGAGCTGATGCTCGCGGATGCCCTGGAAAAAGAGATTGGCAGACGGGCGTTGGACACGGCGAAAACCGTGGCGCAAATGGAGGAAATCAAGCAGGCGTTTTACACAGAGGACCCGGCCAAAATCATCAATCCGATTGCGGAAAAAATCCGGGTAAGCACGAACGCCGCTTTTATTACAGTTGGCAATTTGCAAGGGATTCGCTACTCCCATCCAGACCCGGATGAAATCGGCAAGCCGATGGTCGGGGGCGATAACGAAACGGTGTTCGAAGGAAACTCGATCATCTCGGAAACGGTCGGATCGCTGGGGCCTGGCCTCAGGGGAAAAACGCCGATCTATAATGAAGCAGGGCAAGTGATAGGAGTCGTATCTGTCGGATTTTTGTTTGCCGATATTAATGAGACGATTGAATCGTACCGCGACCGGATTGTGCTTGTCGGGATCATCACGCTGCTTTTGGGCGTCGTGTGTACGATGCTGCTTGCCCGGAATGTCAAAAAAGCGATTTTCGGCTTGGAACCAGCGAGCATCGGACGGTTGTATCAGGAGAACCAGGCTGTGCTTGAATCGATTCGCGAAGGCATTGTGGCGGTCAACGAGACAGGGGCGATCACGCTTGCCAATCAGACGGCGCAACGACTGCTCGGCCAAAAGCAGGAAAAGGAGCGCGATTGTTTGACAGAGAAGCAGGACGACCTGGTGCACGCGCTTGGCCTCACGGAAGTAATCGAGACGGGGGAAGCCGAGTTTGACCGCGAAGCGCTGGTGAACGAGCAGGTGCTGATTGTCAACCGCGTGCCGATCAAGGATGCGAACAACCAGATCACGGGCGCTGTCGCCAGCTTCCGCAACCGTTCGGAATTGTTCGAGGTGACGCAGGAGCTGTCCAGGGTAAAGGAATATGCTGAAGTGCTCCGCTCGCAAACGCACGAGTATTCCAACAAGCTGCACCTGATCTCCGGTTTGATCCAGCTGGAGTCGTATCAGGAAGCAATCCAGTTTATCTCGTCCGAGCTGGATGCACACGTCAGCCACACGCGATTCATTTTGCAAGAGGTGCCAGATCCGCTGATCGCCGGACTTTTGCTCGGCAAGCTGAATCAGGCCAATGAGCGCAAAATTGAGCTGAAAATCGATCCGGAAAGCAACTTCCGCGAAATTCCAGCGGCTATTGATCGCGCCCAACTGATTGTCATTTTGGGAAATTTGCTCGATAATGCGATGGATGCCGTCTGGGCACCGGGCGCCTTTGCCCAGGAGATCACGATCTTTTTGCTCGATATGGAAGAGGTGCTGTTGATCGAAGTAGAAGATCGCGGCCCAGGCATCTCGCGGGAACATGCCGAGCGGGTATTCGAGCTTGGCTTTTCTACCAAGCAGCAGCCGAATCACGGGTACGGCCTGCATCTGGTGCAACAAGCGGTTTCCCAGCTGCATGGCAATATTACGCATACAGGTAATCCGGCGGGCGGAACTATTTTTACGGTGACGCTGCCGAAAGAGGTTTGAACGTCGCAGATGAAGGAGGGAGAGCTGTATTGAAGAGCATGGCGGGAAAAAGCGCAATACGGGTTTTGATTGTAGAGGACGATTTGAGGATTGCCGAAGTAAATCGTCGCTTTGTGGAAAAGGTGGAAGGGTACGAGGTTGTCGGCATTGCAACCAATGCCCAGGAAGCCAGGGATCAGCTGGAGCTGCTTCAGCCCGATTTGGTGCTGTTGGACATTTATTTTCCGGACATGGACGGACTGGATTTCTTGTCTGTGATCAAGGAGCAGTTTCCCGCGTGCGACTGCATCATGCTGACAGCAGCCAAAGAGGTGGATACCGTCGTAGAAGCGATACGCTACGGCGTCTTTGATTTCATCACCAAGCCGCTGATTTTTGCCCGCCTGCAACAGACTTTGCAGAGCTACCAGGAGTTCAGGCAAAAAGTGCGGGAGTGGAAACAGGACAGGGAGCAAATCAGCCAGGCCCAGATTGATGAGCTAATTTCCCGGACAAGCAGCAAAAAACCAGCGGAAGGAAGAGCCGTCAAAGGGATTGATCAGATTACACTGGACAAAATATCCGGTTATCTGATGCAAACACAAGAAGCTACTACCGAGCTGGTCAGCAAAGAAACGGGCATCAGCCGTTCAACGGCCCGTCGCTATTTGGAGTATCTGGTTGCTATTGGCGAAGCCGTCGCTGACCTTTCCTACGGCGTGGTTGGACGGCCAGAACGTGTGTACAGAATGGTGAGCGGGCGAAAAGACGGCAACTGAACAACTAGCGGCTTTTCAGGATTAAACCAGCGGATGAGCGCCGCCGACCATGTCGGACAGCTCCTTTTTCCGTCTGGTTTTTTCTTTGTACATGGCTGCATCAGCTTGCTCGATCATGTCCTCGATCGTTACATCCATACCAGAGCAGAAATAAAACAGTCCGTGGCTCGCCGTAATGAGGTACGGCTTTTTCTGGGCGGCATTGATCGCCAAAAACTGCTGCCAGATGACGTCCCAAAGCGCATCGACTGCTTCTTGCGACTTGCCGGTAAAGAGGATGATGAACTCGTCACCGCCGTAGCGAAACAAAATGTCGTCAGCGCAGATGACGCCTCTGATCACATCGCACACCGTCGTGATCAGCGCGTCGCCCTCCCGGTGTCCGTACTGGTCGTTTACTTGCTTGAGATTGTTGATGTCGACGAAGCAAATCGTGCATGAAATCCAGGAGCTGCGGGATTCAGCGACGATCTGTTGCAGGGCTTCGATCCCGCTCCGGCGATTCAACTGACCAGTCAGCAAGTCGATCGAGGCGTGCTTTGCCAGCTCGCTTTCTACTTTTTTCAACTCGGTGATGTCTGTCATCCCGGATAAAATGCACGGGATGTTGTCGTACTCAATCACTTCATAGTGAACCATGGCCCAACGGGTAAAGCCCGGCGCGCTTTTTTGCTGGAGCACGTGGTTTTTGATGCTGCCTGTTTTGCGCAGTTGCTCGACGACTTCCTGGCGATCTGCTGCGTCCTGAAAAACATAGCTCGTGTCGTAACGTTCTTCGTCACCTGCTGTGCAGGGCCATTCTTTTTGGGCGCGCTCGTTCATCAGCAAAATGCGCCCGTCAGAGAGGCGGGAGAGAAGCAGCGGGTACGGATTGATGTCAAACAATTTGCGCAAATTTTCCGCTGATTCCTTTTGCTCACGCTTGTAGTTGAACTCTTTTTTTCTATAAGAATGGAAAGCAAGCACGATGAAAAAGGAGATGCACACCGTCATGCTCGTATTGATCTGTTTGGCGTGAAGCGAGAAATCATCCTGGGGAATTTGCGCCAACACATACAGAAACAGCAAGTGACAAGGCACAAGAATATAGGCGAAGTACCGCGGGCGCAGCGGAAAGACGGCTGCAACCCCGATGAGCACGACGACGTAGGCGTCAATATTTCCCGAGAGTCTGTGGCTGTTCAAAGACGACAGAGCGCTTGCTAGGACGTAGCCCGCCACGAACAAAATGATCAGAGAGTGCGGCCAGGAGGAGCGCATGAAGCTTTCGCTCTTCTGAAATTTTTGATAGATGAAGACGAGAATCAAGGAGGCGATAAAGCCTGATGTATGTATAGAAGTAAGCGTGTAAAGAAACAGCGGATTGCCGACGTCTTTAAGCAGGACGAGATCGACGTACAGAAAGACGGGATAGCACAAAAGCAAGAATATCGAGGTCATCCGTAACCGCGCGAACAAAAGGCTGTTATTCCATTCGTGAAAGGCATCATCGTAGCGATTCATATGCTTTTCTCCCAATCCTTTGCTTGAAAGATCGAAAAAACCCCACGCAAGCACGAGCTGTATCCATAGCGTGTTCGCGTGGGAGTCATTTACTTGTAAAAGCGTTGCGCTTCGCTTACTTTATCAAGCAGCTGGCTTCTACCCGGTAGATTCGCTGTCCTCTGGAAGAAAAGCGCTCTTCGTACTCGGTCATCACGTTTTCTTCTGCGAGCTTCGATTGGTGAAGATCAAAGGTGATGTTCTTCATCTGAAAGCGCTCGGCAGCGAATTGATTGAGGGAGAACTCAAACAGCTTTTCGTTGTCGGTCTTCATATGAATTTCGCCGTCTTGGGTGAGCACCTGGCGATAGTTGTTCAGGAAGCTGGCGTAGGTGAGGCGGCGCTTGGCATGGCGCGCTTTTGGCCACGGATCGCTGAAATTCAAATAAATCCGGGCAATTTCATGATCGGCGAACAGTTCACTGAGCTTGGAGGCGTCGAACTGGATAAATGCCAGATTCGGAATCGTCTCGTACTCGGTTCGCTGCAAGGCCCGCAAAACAACCTCTGCTTTCAGTTCAACCGCAATGAAATTCGTATCAGGGTGACGCTTTGCCAGTGTATTAATGAAGCGTCCCTTTCCACAGCCGATCTCCACGTGGATCGGATGGTCATTTCCGAAGCGTTCCTTCCATCTTCCTTTATAGGAAAGCGGGCTGTCTACAAATGTCGGATATTCACGCAGGGCCGCTTCGGCGCCTGGGATGTTACGCAGTCGCATATGTTCCTCCTTCAAAACGAACTCCTATCTACTTTACGATGACTCTCAACAGGTTGCAAGCATAGAGAAGAGAGAGAAGGAAGAAACCATTTTTGCCCGCGTGAAAATAGCGCGAAAAGGGATTTTTTGCAAGTGGGTATAGGTCATAAGTCGCATATGATGCGGACAATCGGCGAATCGCACTGGATACAATTGGACAAAACCGGAGGAACATTTTGGCATGAAAATAAACTGAAAATTTAAGGAATGCCTGTTACAGCGGGCTTGAGGGCGTCAAGCGGAAATCACATCCATTTGTTCAATCGGTTTCTGCCAAGTTTTTGGTAATTTCACAGCGCGACAGCTTTGGTAAAGTAGAGAACAAGTGAGAGGTCACCCAAACTTTGCATAAATAAAGCTTCTACCGAAACCATCTCGTAGAAGCGCGTTCTGTCAAAAGGGAGGATGAACAACATGAAATTGCGAAAAACCCTCATCGGAATCGTAATGGGATTGACTTTAGGAGTAACAGCGATTGCACTGCCAATGCCAGGAGAGCAAAATGTAGCTCACGCAGCCTGGACGCAAGCGAAGGCAGACAAAGTCATCAGCACAGGTAAAAAATATCTGGGGACCCCCTATAAATTTGGTGCAAAGAGCTCGACAACAGCTGTTTTTGACTGCTCTTCTTTCACGCAGCGCGTATTCCGTGTAGCAGTAGGCAAAAGCTTGCCACGTACCTCGCGTGACCAGGCGAAAAAAGGCGTGAGTGTGTCCAAGGCCAACCTGAAAAAAGGGGATTTGGTATTTTTCAAGGCGAGCACGACGACGAAGTCCAAGCGGATTACTCACGTTGCTATTTATGCGGGAAACAACAAGATTCTACATACCTACGGGCAACCGGGTGTGACCTTTACCGCATTTAAAGGAACGTCCTGGGAGAAGCGCTTCGTTTCTGCGCGACGTGTTCTGTAGCTGATTCTTTGTTCTCTTACTTAGTAATACGTCTCGCAGCGCAGATTGTTGCGAGAAAAGCGCAAGCAAATTTTGGAAAAGAACAAGCCGCAATGCTTCTCGGAACGATCCTTTGTGGATCGTTCTTTTTGTATACGTGCGAAAATGGTAGAAAAGTGACTGATAATGTTTATGGTAAACTACAATATGTATGTTGTTCATTCATAAGCCGTTTATGTAAAATGAACACAGGCATACGCAGGGAAAGTGTGGAATTTAGGGCTTTACTACCTCTTTAAAAGTAGTGTATAGTGCGAAATTAGAAAGAAAACTGCTTTTCTGGAACTTTTTTCATAGGTAAAATTACCTATATTGTCATTCTTGTACATATTTTATGACAAGGGGAAAGGAAACTTGATGGTTACTACGCGTACGCCACGCAAACGGCGGGTTCTGCCGTGGAGTGCATGGATGATTGCAAGCTCTTTGCTTGTCGGCTGCCAGTTTGGGGTTGAAGAAGCAAACAACGTTCCGAAAGCGAATACGACTCAAACGATTCCCGCGAGCAACGGTGAGAAGAGCAAAGTCATTCCTTTTGTATATACAGCAAAGAAAGAACTGACCCTGACCTTCAACGGGATGGGGGATGACGCAACCATGAAGAAGCTGCTGGACGAGCTGGACAAGTACCAGATCAAAGCGACCTTTTTTCTCCCGGGCATGCGGGTTGCGGAAGAGCCGGAGATCGCCAAGGAAATCCTCAAGCGAGGGCATGAAATCGAGAACAACACGCTGAATCACTTGGACGATGCCCAACTCAGCTATGAGCAAATCTACAAAGAGATTCAGCTTGGCAACGACGTAATCAAAAAGCAGACCGGAGTTACTCCAAGCTATGTGCGCACCAAATCGGGGGATGTTACCGATAATGTCCGTCTGGCTGCGGCTGCGTTGGGAATGAAAGGCGTAGTCAGCTACAGCATCAATCCGAAAGACCGGGACATGAAAAAGGATGCAAAGGCGATTGGCGAGTACGTGGAGAGGTTCATGACCAGGGGCGGGATTATTACGATGAATACAGACATCAATCCCGAAGTGATTCCCGCCATCTCCTATATTGCGAAAGCGGCCAATGACATCGGCTACAAGCTCGTTCCGCTGGGGGAGCTTGTGAAAAACGGAGGAGAGCGCAAGCCGCTGGAACAAATTCCTGGCTATGATGCGGCAAAAATCAATCCCGACACGAAAAATGCCACCTATCACCTCATCTATCAGATGGAGACGAACGAACCGAAAATTGCCCTGACTTTTGACGACTGGGGCAGCGACAAGACGGTTACGAAGATTCTCGATATTTTGGAAGAGCACGATGTCGTCGCGACCTTTTTCCTGCGGGCAAAAGGGGTAGAGGACAACCCCAACCTGGCGCGGGCGATGGTGGAAGGCGGGCACGACGTGGCGAACCACAGTTACAGCCATCCGGTCGTCACGACGATTTCGCCGCAGCAGTTGCAAGAAGACTTGGTGAAAGCGCACCGTGTCATTACAGATGCGATTCAGCAGCAGCCTGTGATGCTGTTTCGTCCACCGACAGGAGTCGTTAACGACGAGACAGCCCGATTGATCTCGGCAGTCGGATACAAAAACATCGCGATGTACGACGTGACGATGCTGGACTGGGATGCCAGACACAGCGCCGATGATATCGTCAACGGAATCATGACCAAGACGAAAAACGGCAGCGTCATTTTGCTTCATATGCTCGACAACATACATACAGTTGAAGCGCTGCCTGTTGCCTTGGAAAAGCTGAAACAGAAAGGCTTCAAATTCGTCAAAATGGCTGACATGGTTCCAAAGTAAAACGCGGGAAAACTGCCTGGAATTGACTATAGCTGTTTTCTTTCATAAGGAGTAGTATGAAGGACTGTAGTCGAGGAATTTTCTTTGCGTATATCGGGAGAAAAGGAGAAAAGACATGCCCAAAAAGATAGGAAGAAACCAAAAATCATTCTTGTTTTCCATAGCCATGGCGATGCTTGCGATTGCCGTGTTAGCAGGATGCGCTCCGCTGCACGATCGGGGCCAGCCATTTGGCTACGCTGCGCAAAAAACCAAAACGACTCAAAAGATCATTCGCTATACAGGAGAAAAAAGCAAGGGCATTCCTTTCGTCTATACGACCAAGCGAGAACTGGCTCTTACCTTTAACGGGATGGCTGACAGCAAGAAGATGAAACAGCTGCTCGATGCACTGGACAAGCAGCAGATCAAGGCGACTTTCTTTTTGCCTGGCATGCGTGTAGCCGAGGAGCCGAATCTGGCAAAAGAAATCGCTGCGCGCGGCCATGAGGTCGAGAACAATACACTGAATCTGCTCGATCTGAGCAAGCTTCCCTATGACAAGATCAGCTCCGAGATCAAGCTGGCCAAAGATGTCATTGAGAAGAAGGCAGGGATTAAAACACGTTACGTGCGAACAAAATCGGCGACCTATACCGATGACATTTTGTTGGCCGCAGCGGGCGCAGGCCATGAAGCTGTTATCTCCACCAGCCTGTTTTTGCATAACTGGGAAAAAGAGACAGAAGAACAAAAAATGCGCTACGTCAGAAAATACATCAATCGTGGCGGGATCATAACCATGGACACCGTTGAGAGCAAGCAACTCGCCGAGAATGTTGCTCTTTTGGCGCGGGCAGCAAACGATGCCGGATATCGCTTTGTTCCTTTGAAAGACTTGATTGCAGGCAGCCAAGAGAGAAAGCCAGCTGAGCAAATTGAAGGCTATGACGCTGCGAAAATCAATTTGGATGTTCAAAATGTTACTTATCGATATGTACAAAGAGACGAGTCAGACAAGCCGCAGATCGCCCTGTCTTTTGACGACTGGGGAAGCGATGCTACTGTCACAAAAATTTTGGACACATTGGACAAGTACCAGATTAAAGCTTCGTTCTTCTTGCGGGCCGACGGGGTGGCAAAAAATCCGAACCTCGCCAGAGCGATATATGAAGCAGGACACGATGTGGCGAACCACACGTACTCTCATCCCGTTTTGACCAAAATCACAGTGGCTCAGATGCAGGAAGAAATCGTCAAAGCGCATCAGATCATTACAGGCGCGATTCAGCAAAAGCCGACCATGTACTTCCGACCACCGACCGGAGCCATTAATGACAATACATTAAAAGCTATTTCAGCGACTGGTTACCATACCATTACGAACTTTGATGTAGATCCTTCCGATTACATGAAAACAAAGACGGCGGACGAAATTGCAAACATCGTCATCGAGAAAACAAAAAATGGCAGTGTGATCCTGCTGCACATGCTCGATGACATAAAAACCGTAGACGCGTTGCCAACCATCATTGAGAAGCTGCAAGAGAAAGGCTATACGTTTGTGAAAATGTCAGAAATGTTTGGTTCGTAATCGACAATGAGAGAGGAAGAAACATCATGGATCTGTTTGACGCAATTGTAGAGCGCCAGGAAAAAATTGCTGTCGTCGGACTCGGATATGTAGGGTTACCAGTAGCAGTTGCGTTGGCAGAAAAAGTGTCTGTAATCGGTTTTGATGTCAATCGTGCAAAAGTGGATAATTACCAAAACGGGCTATGCCCGGATGGAAGCATGGACGAGGAGCGGCTGCGAGCCAGTACGATTGACTTTACGTCAGATGAAACAAGACTGTCGGAAGCGCGGTTTTTCATCGTCGCCGTGCCCACGCCGATCAAGAGCGGCAATGTGCCTGATCTGCACTACGTACAGGCGGCGACGCGGACGGTAGCGAAACACATGCCGAAAGGATCGGTTGTCGTCTTCGAATCGACCGTGTATCCGGGAGTGACCGAGGAAATATGCATCCCGATACTGGAAAGCGAATCGAACATGCGTTGTGGAGAGGATTTCACAGTCGGCTATTCGCCGGAGCGCATCAATCCGGGCGATGACGTGCACCGTTTTGAATCGATCGTGAAGATTGTATCAGGCATGGACGAACAAACATTGGATACGGTGGCACGGGTGTACGGGCTGGTTGTGGAGGCGGGCGTGTATCGGGCGGAGAGCATCAAGGTCGCCGAAGCAGCCAAGGTCATTGAAAATGCCCAGCGCGACATCAATATTGCGTTCATGAATGAGCTTGCGATGCTGTTTCATCAGATGGGCATCGATACGAAGGCTGTGCTGCAGGCTGCCCGGACGAAGTGGAACTTTTTGCCGTTCACACCCGGTCTGGTAGGAGGGCACTGTATCGGCATCGATCCGTATTACTTGACCTACAAGGCAGAAGACAGCGGGTACCATTCCAAAATCATTTTGGCGGGTCGCCACATCAATGACGGGATGGGCAAATACATCGCGGAACAAATCATCAAGTCGGTTGTACGGATGAAGCTGGACGTCAAAAACGTGAAAATCGGCATCATGGGCTTGGCCTACAAGGAAAACTGCCCGGATATTCGCAACTCGAAAGTAGTGGACATTGTTTCCGAGCTTCACGAGTACGGGATTGTGCCGCTTGTCGTCGATCCGCTGGCTGATCCCAGACTGGCGTACGAGGAATACCGGATCGAGCTTTCCCACCCGGATGCGCTGAAAGAATTGGACGTGGTGATCGTAGCGGTTCCGCACGCCTTTTTTGCCAGCATGAGCGTGGACGACTTCGATGCCATGTACGGAAGCGGTCAGACAAAAATGATTTTCGATATCAAAGGAGTTTATCAAAAAGCCGATTTTGTGAATAAGGGTTACCATTACTGGAGCTTGTAAGAGGGAGTGGAGAAGCGACAGTGATATTCAAAAAGAAAAAGAAAAATACAGATGAAGTGCTGACGGTTTCTCGAGCGGATCGGCGACTCCTCTCCAATGTTCCAGACCCAGAAAATATTCGGACACAGGCAGATCGAAGAGGACAGGCTGCGGATGTGGCTCAGGATGATCCAGCTTACCTGGACAGGTTGCGGATGCTGAGCCTGCGTTACATGGCCAATTTTGATGTCGTGGTCTACACGCGCAAGAAACAGAAAAAAAGCGCGTTCAAGGGGCGCGCAGTCGATATTTCCACAACAGGTCTTTTGTGCGAATTTGGGCCAGCTGCCCAAGAGCGGCTGTTTGTGGGAAAAACGGTTTCGATTCATTGCGATATTCCCCCAGGCACGATGCCGGAAGGATTTGAATCATCCGTCAAGTTAGAGGCGAAGGTCGTCCGAAACTTTACGAAGACCGAGGATGAGCAGGAGAAGCTGATGGTGGCGTTTGAATTTGCCAAGCCGCTGACAGAATATCTGCAAAGAAAACG
Source organism: Brevibacillus sp. (assembly GCF_003521185.1). NCBI lineage: Bacteria > Bacillati > Bacillota > Bacilli > Caryophanales > Paenibacillaceae > Brevibacillus > Brevibacillus sp. The sequence goes on along the minus strand of NZ_DOTK01000037.1, from coordinate 19,851 downwards.
ATGGGGCTACGCCATTTACGGCTCCAGCGCCATGCTGTTGTTCTCGACGATTTTCATCATGCTCATGCGCGCGGAGAGCGTGATTTACTTCCAGTACAACATTCTTTTGTACATGTACAGCTTGATCGCGGCGGCTTTTTTGCTGACCCGCTACTTTTTTGGCGCCCTGTACCGGGATGTGCCGATCAATCCGGACTTTACGCCGGGAGTCTCGATCATCATCCCGTGCTTTAACGAAGAGGAATGGATTCACCGCACGATTTTGAGTTGTGTCAATCAAAACTACCCGATCGACAAACTGGAAGTAATCGTGGTCGATGATCGCTCGACGGACCGCTCGGTGGAGCAGATCGAGAAGGTCATCGAGATGATCCATAACGAGGCCGACCGCTTCATGACGAGAGAAAGGGTGCGCATGCATGTCCTGCCCGAAAATGGCGGGAAGCGCGTCGCTCTGGTCAAAGGCGTGGAGATGGCGAAGCACGATCTGGTCGTGTTTGTGGACTCGGACAGCTTCCTGGAGCCGACCGCGATCCGCCATCTGGTTCAGCCTTTTCAGGACCCGAAAATGGGCGGCGTAGCCGGGCGGACAGACGTGGAGAACAAATACACGAACTCGATTACGAAGCTGCAAACGGTTCGGTATTATATCGCTTTTCGCATCATGAAAGCGGCAGAAGCCTGGTTTGACAGCGTGACGTGCTTGTCCGGGCCGCTGTCGTGCTATCGCAAAGATTTGATCACCAAGCATTCCGATGCCTGGCTGAGTCAGAAGTTTCTCGGTCAGCCTGCGACTTTTGGCGACGACCGAAGCATGACCAACTACATTTTGCAGACACATCGAACCTCTTACCAGGACTCGGCCATCTGTTCGACGATTGTGCCGTCGAAGATGAGCGTGTTCTTGAAGCAGCAAATGCGCTGGAAGCGTTCGTGGCTGCGTGAATCGCTGCGGGCCAGCATGTTCATCTGGAAAAAAGAGCCGTTCATGGCGCTATTCTTTTACATTGGCCTGATTGTTCCGATTGCAGCACCTGTCATCGTGTTGTACAACCTCGGATACGTTCCGCTCGTCCATCACGTGTTCCCCGGAACGTTTTTGATGGGGCTTTTGCTGATGGCGATGCTGATGAGTCTGGCTCATTTGCTGTTCCGCAGGAGCAAGCTGTGGGTGTTCGGGTTTGTTTTTTGCGTGTTCTACGAATTTGTCTTGCTTTGGCAAATGCCTGTCGCCTGGGTGACGTTCTGGAAATCGACCTGGGGCACACGGGAGACACCGCAAGACATTGAGGCGAAATTGAAAAAAGAAGCCCGAAAGCAAAAAGGCAAAAAAGGATTCAGCTTGCCGTTTTAAACACAGTTGCTGCGTGGGAGATTTCGAGAGCAAGGGGGGGATGAGATGAGAGGAAAGCGTAGTGCCGCCCTGGATTACAAAAAGAAGGATCGCCGAAAAAAGATTCGCACTGTCTGGCAATTTGCGATTTTGCTGCTTGTCGGCATGATTGTCTATCAAGCCGTTTTCGATACGAAACAATACGTGCAGGCAGATACGACACAGTGGCAAAATCAAAAAGGATTCATTGCCCTTTCCTACTTTGGCGTCGGGCGCAACGGCACACCGAAGCTGATTGCCAAAGAGCTGCTGGATGAACATCTGAAGGCGCTCCGCAAGCAAGGCTACGTGACGATTTCGCAACAAGATGTTCTGGATTTTTACCAAAAAAACAAGCCGCTGCCAGACAAAGCTTTGTTTCTCGCTTTTGAAGATGGGCGAAACGACTCTCATTTGTTTGCTCAGCCGCTTCTGGAAAAGTACAACTACAAGGCAACTGCGCTGACGTACGCCAACAAGATGGGCAACAGCGACAACAAGTTTCTCCAGCCCAAAGATTTGCTGCGCATGCAGGAAAAAGGCTTCTGGGAAATGGGCACAAACGGTTATCGGCTGACCTACATCAATATTTTTGACCGGGACGGCACGTTTATCGGCGTGAGAGACGAAAACCAGTTGCCTACGAAAAACCACGTGGAGTATTACAACCATTTTTTGATGGACTTCATCCGCGATCAGGACATGATTCCGGTGGAAAATCGGACGCAGATGGAAGAACGGATTACCCACGACTATCAGTTGATGAAAGATATTTACACCGAGCAGCTCGGGTCTGTCCCGCGCGTGTACATGATCATGCACGCCAATACGCTCTATCAAGGGATGAACCGGCTCGTTTCCGATGTCAATGATGCGAACATCCGCAAGCTGTTCGCCATGCATTTCAACCGGGAAGGCAACGTGTACAATTCGCGTGACGAGAGCTTGTACAACTTGACTCGCGTGCAGCCTGCCCCTTATTGGTCGACCAATCATTTGCTGATGAAAATTCAGAAGGATACGCAGCAAAAGATGAAATTCGTGCTGGGAGACGAGAACCAGGCGAAACAATGGGAGCGCATGAGCGGAGCGGAAGAATTTAAGGACAACCGACTGATTTTGACTTCCCCGCCGAGCGAGAACGGCCAGATTTATTTGCGCGACAGCGAAAACTACAAGAATGTGGGCTTTACAGCAAAGCTCGAAGGCAACGTCGTCGGCAAGCAAGCGATTTATTTGCGCTATGACCGCAAGAAAAACTCGTTCATGCGCCTGACTTTGGAAAACAATGAACTCAAGCTCGAAGAGAAAAAGCCCGGCAGCGCTGTAAAAGAGCTGTCCAAGACCAAGCTCGGCGAGGTACAATGGAAGCCGGAAGATTTGGCGTACGACAAGGCGACCGTCTACAGCAAGGCCCAGACGGAAGCGGGTGCTCCCAAGGAAGACGAGGGATACCCGATCAATATTCAACAATCTAGGCTGCTTGACATCACTCTCCGGGACAATCAGTTATCTGTGGCTGTGGACAAACAGCTGCTGATAGACAAACAGCAAATAGATGCTACCATGGAGAAAGGCGGCTTGGCACTGGAAGCCCAGTACAGCAAGCAAAACAAAAAAGATGACATTTACGATGCGATTTTTACGGACATGAGCGTGTTTGTTCCGACCAATGGCGAGGCGAGCGATGCTATCCTGTTCAAAAATTCGTATTCGGGCTGGGATGAAGTGGTGCACGTATCGGAGAAAGCGTTCCATGCTGCCATCGACTGGGTCATCGAAACGTTCTAACATAGAAGGAAAAGGGGAACCAGGTCAGGTGACGATGAAGAAGCGGTTCAAAAAACAGACGATTGTTCTCGCAGTATGCCTCAGTGCTATTGGGACGTTACTCGGGGGCTGCGATATCTTGGGAAGCACTTCCGATTCGTGGAAAAGTGTGGAGGCGGCAGAACAGCCGATGGAGAAGACAGCCTGGGTCACGGACTGGCAATGGATGGACGGCTCCGCGGATTTGCAAGGCATGACGAACGGTTTGACCAGTGTGCAGATGTTTGCCGCCTATTTTGACGAAGCGGATCAACTGCTGTTTACCGATATGTTCAAAGAGGGGTTGCCCAAAGTCCAGGAAATCTCGCGAAAAAGCAGTCTCGTCCATGTGGATTTGACGATCGTGAACGATCAGAAGCGCAAGAATGGCACGGACAGCCAAAAGGACCCGGCGATCGTAACGCGGCTGATGGCGACGCCGCAAAGCCGGACGAAGCACATCGACCAGATCATGGAGGCGGTAACGACGTACCAGTTCCATGGGGTGGAGATCGACTACGAACGGGTTGCGGACAAAGACTGGCAGAACATGCTGCTGTTTATCCAGGAACTGCATAAGCGCCTTCAGGCAAAAGAAAAGACCCTCCGGGTGGTGCTGGAGCCGCGGACGCCGATTGAAACACTCGCGCTGCCCAAAGGCCCCGTCTATGTGATGATGGCGTACAACCTGTACGGAACCTCGACCGGGCCAGGACCGAAAGCGGACCGGGCGTTTATCAAAGAACTGGCAACCCGCATGAAGGTCGTGCCGGGAGAAAAGGTAATCGCTATTGCGTCTGGCGGGTTTGACTGGACAGCTTCGGGCAAGGCGGTCCAGGTAACGGAGCAGCAAGCCGTGTATTTGGCGAAAGTCAATATGGCGCAACCGCAGCGTGACGAGGCGAGTGGCAGCCTTTATTTCCAGTACGTAGACGAGCAAAAACAGAAGCACACGGTTTGGTATGCCGACGAGACGACATTGCAAACCTGGTCGCAAGTCATTGCCAGTGAAGGCTACCACAAGCTCGCTTTGTGGCGCCTGGGTGATTTGAGTCCGGCAAGTGTTTCGTTCATGAATGAATAAGAAGAAGCCCCCTTCCTTTGCGGCCATTACTTCTAGGCCAGAGGGAAGGGGGCTTTTCTCTTTTCTATTAGGTCGTGCGCATACTAGATTTTCAGGATGCCGCCCATGCTCGCATTCGTTACCATCTTGGAGTAGCGTGCCAGGTAGCCTGTTTTCACTTTCGGCTCAAATTCTTTCCAGCCTTCGCGACGGCGGGCCAGTTCAGCCTCGTCAACGTTCAGGTGAATCGTGCGCTCTTCGAGATCGATCGAGATGATGTCGCCGTCTTGGACGAACGCGATAAGGCCGCCTTCAGCCGCTTCCGGGGAGACGTGCCCGATGCTGATGCCGCGGGAAGCGCCGGAGAAACGGCCGTCTGTGACGAGAGCCACTTCCTTGCCGAGTCCCATCCCGACGATTTGCGAAGTAGGAGCCAGCATTTCTGGCATGCCCGGACCGCCTTTTGGTCCCTCGTAACGGATGATGACGACGTGACCGGACTTGATTTTGCCTGCCGCGATGCCCGCCAGCGCTTCTTCCTGGGAGTCGAAGCAGATCGCTGGTCCTTCGTGCTTTTTAATAGAAGGATCGACACCGCCCGTTTTGATGATCGAGCCTTGCTCGGCGAGGTTGCCGAACAGGACGGCCAGACCGCCGGAGGCACTGTACGGGTTCTCCAGACGGCGGATCACCTGGTCGTTTTTGATTTCCGCTTCCGCGATGTTTTCCGCGAGCGTTTTGCCTGTCACGGTGATGCGGTTCGGATGGATCGCGCCTTCTTTTCGCGCAATTTCCTTGAGAACAGCGGAGACGCCGCCTGCTTCGTGGCAATCCTCGATGTGGTAGTCGGACGATGGCGCCAGTTTGCAAATGTGCGGAATGCGCTTCGCCACTTCGTTGATGCGCTCGATTGGATACTCGATGCCTGCTTCCTGAGCGATCGCCAATGTGTGCAAAACGGTATTCGTCGAGCCGCCCATCGCCATATCGAGCGCGAAGGCGTCGTCGATCGCTTCGAGGGTAACGATATCGCGCGGTTTGATATCACGCTCGATCAAATTTTTCAGTTTTTCTGCGGAGGCTTGTACCAGTTCGCGGCGCTCCGGAGAGACGGCGAGGACGGTGCCGTTGCCTGGCAGCGCCAGACCGATCGCTTCGAGCAGACAGTTCATCGAGTTGGCGGTAAACATACCGGAACAGGAACCGCAAGTCGGACATCCGTATTGCTCCAGCTCTTCCAGCTGCTTGTTGTCGATCAGACCTGCCTGGTACGCCCCGACTCCTTCGAATACGGAGGAAAGCGAGATGGAGCGGCCGTCGCTTGTCTTGCCTGCTTTCATCGGTCCGCCTGTCACGAAGACAGTCGGAATGTTGACGCGCAGAGCGCCCATGATCATTCCCGGAGTGATCTTGTCACAGTTCGGGATGCAAATCATGCCGTCGAACCAGTGCGCGGCTACGACTGTTTCCAGGCTGTCTGCGATGATCTCGCGGCTTGGGAGGGAATAGCGCATCCCGATATGGCCCATGGCGATCCCGTCATCAACCCCGATGGTATTAAACTCAAATGGAACCATGCCTGCGGCACGAACAGCTTCTTTGACCAGCTTGCCAAACTCCTGCAAGTGCACATGGCCTGGGATAATATCAATGTAAGAGTTGCAGATGGCGATAAACGGTTTGTCGAAATCCTCGTCTTTTACGCCTGCCGCCCGGAGCAAGCTGCGGTGCGGTGCGCGGTCGAAACCTTTTTTAATCATGTCACTGCGTTGTCTAGCCAATGTATAGCTCTCCCTTCCTGCTTGAAAATGACCTGTCTTATGTTTTGCACTATCTTATCAATTTTTATTAGTAGAAACAACCGTAAAAGTCTGAACATTTGCTCAGTCTGACGCTTGCAGGCAGCTTGCCATGCCGCTTGCAGCATGGCGAAAACAAGCTTTATCGGCTACAATAAGAGAACGAATTTTAATTTTGTTGGAGTGAACAAAATGATAGAGGAATTGAAAAGTATTTGCGAGGAAGGCAGCGATGAGGAGCGCAAAATACTGGAGTTGGCGATGCAGGCTATCCGGCAAAAGCGCGAGCGCAAAAGTGCCTATCTTTCAGGCTTTCTCGGCTTGAAGGGAGAGTTTATCGACGAAAAGAAGCAGTCGTATCGCTTCGAACTGCCGCTCACGGTGTTCATGCACAATTCGGGAGGCGCGGTACATGGAGGGATTCTCGCCACGCTGATCGACTCGGCCATGGGCTCGTTGATCAACCGTTCCCTGCCCCCGGAGCAGTACGCGGTCACGACCGAGTTGAAGCTCAACTACTTGCGTCCGGGAATAGGGGAACGGCTGCGCGCTGAAGCGACATTTTTGCATCGGGGACAGACGCTGGTTGTTATGGAAGGCAGCGTTTACGACGAGCGTAACCATCGGATCGCGCACGGCACGGGTTCGTTTATCGTTTTAAATCGAAAATTTTTTACCTGAACTTCACCGGATCACAACAAGTCCGCTGTATTGTGAAATATAGGTCAGCATCTTGCCGGAGAGGGGCACGATAAATTCCATGTTTTCTTTCTCCACGATGCCGGAACGAGAGACGATCCGCGCCCATTTGACGCCGATTTTGTAGTATTGGGAGCCAAAGGTTGTGTGGACGGTTTCTCTGTTCAGCCGAAACGACATCGGCGTCGTATCGAGCGTATGCGGCACCATGCTGACGATATCGTGCAAAAACAGGTGGTAGGTCAGGTGCGGCTTGAAAAACACGAGTTCTTTTGTCGTGACCGTAAAGCCGTAGCTATTGTTCATCTGAGTGAATTTCAGCTCACCCTCCATATTTTTCAGACGAATGAAGTCGCTGTTCATGTTTTTCCCCTCCTAAAAAGCGTCGGGCTGTATGCGCCAAAGCCTGGCTTTGCGCCCGCTCGCCTGCGCTGCGTCTTTTGTCTTTTTCGCGATGGGTGTCATTCTATCATAGTGATGTGCGCATGAGGAATGCAAGGGAAAACAATGGACAAACGACCCAATGAAGGAGCGAAAAGCCGATGCTGGAAATTGCCAAGGAAGCAGCAAGTGTGGCAGGAGCCTTTTTGAAGGAGCGTTTTCTGGAGCAGCTCACCCCTGACGAGGAGCTGCATAACGATGTGAAACTGCCGGAGGACAAAGGCAGCGAGCAGCGCATCATTGAAGTGCTGCACCGTCACTTCCCGACGCATACGATTTTTTCCGAAGAGATCGGGATGGTCAGCCGCGACGAGGAGTATTTGTGGATTGTCGATCCGCTGGACGGCACGAACAATTATTTTATCGGCCATCCGTATTTTAGTATATCGATTGCCTTGCAGCACAAAGGCGAACTCGCCCTTGGCGTCGTGTACAATCCGGTAGCAGGTCAAATGTTCTGGGCGGAAAAAGGGCAAGGAGCGTTCCTGAACGGCAAACGCATCTCGATCAACAACCGGACAGACTTGACGCGGGCAGCAGGGACGTACATTCGCGGACGCGAAACCGTGACCAGGCAGGAGGAGCTTGCTTTTACAGAGCCGTTCATGCTCCAGACGAAGCGTCTGTTGCGCAACGTGGCTCCGGCACTCGATTGGTGCCTGCTCGCCAATGGCTGGCTCGACTACATCGTCATGCAGCGTTCGGGGATCATGGACGTGGCTGCCGGAATCGTGATCGCGAGTGAAGCGGGCGCTACCATAACCGATTGGCAAGGTGAGCCTTACCGACACGAGCCGTTTTTCCAGGATCAGACGCGTTCGCTCGTAGCGACAAACGGTCAGCTGCACGAGACGATCCGCGCGATGACAGTGGAGCAGCACGTGGCGAATGTGCAGCGGTAGGCTTGGAAGCCACATACAAACAGCGCGACCATTTTCACAAACGCTCTTTTCTAAGAAATTGTTGCTTTTAGAAAAGCCGTGAGTTGCTTGATATTTATAGTACCAAGCGAAGCGTGCATTCACGGTAAATGGAAATCCTATAGACTTCCTGATTTTCATTATAGAACACACGTTTCCACAACAGCAATAGCAACAAAATTTGCGAAAAGAGCCTTCACAAAAATGGCCAAGGCTGGGGCAGGAGACGGGACTCTTGCACCAGCTTTTCCCTTTTTAGCCGAATTTCGTGTTTTTTCGGCAACCATTTGTTCCGTGATGCGTATAAATTGGTGCTATCTTGAAAAGGGCATCATTTTACTGAGAAATGGGGTGACAGCATGGCTAGACTGGAATATCGTCTGCTGGACGAGACGAACGGGTACCCTGTCCTGTTTTATTACGATCGCATCGACAAGGACGAGGTGTCGCTGCGCTTTGCCTGCGACTATCTGGTGAAGGGGCATGTCGTCTACGAGAAGACTTCTTGCGCCATCGAGGGCGGGACATATGTGATCTACGTCCGCCACTCGTCCGAGGAGACGGCGGTGGACTATGCCGAAAGACCGTCCGTGCGCTGGGGGAGCATCCAGATCGAGATGCGCGAATACAGGGAGAACACACGTCTCTACCCACTCGTGCACACGTTTTCGTTCAAAGATGACGACGATGCTCTCCTGCATTTGCAAAGCGACTATTTGTATCTGAATGGCCGCGAATGGGAAAAAACCTCGGCTGAGGTGGATGAGGATCGTCAGGTGTACATTTACTACGCACAGCCGGCAGGGTAGGAGGGAAAAAGCATGGCACTGACAAAATCGGCAAAGGTGGTCGGTCTGTTTGTGGCGGCAACGCTGGCTATCAGCGGATGCTCGTCTGATTATGATGACGATTGCTACGACGATGACAATGACGGATATTGCGACGACGGCGGGAGCAGTTCGCGCGGATCGTCCGGCTACTACGGCGGCAGTTCGTCCAAAAGCAAGTCGTCAGGAGTATCCAGCGGCATTAGCCCCAGCAGCTCCAAAGGCGGAATCGGCAGCTCGGGTGTGTCCAGCTCGGGGTGATGGAAGTGGATAACAAGAACCGAAGAGAAGCGCTGTACGGCCCTTTGCGCGAGGAAGGAATTTTCCTGTGGGATTGGATGTACGGGGAAGAGTACGCGCTGGCGGATATCCACCTCATCTCCGAATCGTTTCGGGAGGAGCTTGCGACAGCAACGGCAAAGCTCGGCCGCATTTTTACGAAAGTGATGCCTGTCTTGCAACGCGCGGACGATGCGCTTTTGCTTGAGTTGGGCGTTCCGGCGCGAGCGTTGCAAACCGTGCGAACCGCTGTCCTGCAAGATTTGCCTACAGCGATCGGCCGCTTTGACTTCGCCAGCACGAGCGAAGGGCTGAAGATGCTGGAATGCAACAGCGATACCCCGACAGGGATTGTGGAAGCTTTTCACGTCAACGAACACGCGTGTCGCTACTTCGGGGTGAAAAACCCGAATGCCGGGATGGACGCGCAGCTGCAACGCGCTTTTGCCAGGCTGATGCAAGCTTACAAAGACAAGGGCTATCCGGTTGAGCACGTCTGGTTCAGCTCGCTGGACTGGCACGAGGAAGACAAGGGAACGACCTTGTATCTGATGGAAAAGTCGGGAATCGACGCCCGATTTGCGCCGCTGGAAAAGCTTCGCGTCTGGGAAGACGGACTGTACGTCGAAGCAGAGGGCAGCTTGCTTCCCGTCGATGTGCTGTATCGGCTGCACGCTTTGGAAAAGCTGGCCGAAGAGCGGGACGAAGACGGCTATCCCACAGGGGAGCACGTGCTTTCCCTGATCGCTGCGAAAAAACTGGCGATTATCAATCCGCCGTCTGCGTTTTTGATCCAGACGAAAGCGCTCCAGGCGCTGATCTGGAACTTGCACGAGGCAGGCGAATTTTTCCAGGAAGAAGAACACGCGATCATCGAGACGTACATGCTTCCAACGTACTTCGAAAATCGGTTTGCAGGAGCGAATGACTATGTCACCAAGCCGATTTTCGGCAGAGAGGGTGGCGGTGTCGCGCTGTTTGCAGCCGATGGGACACTGGTCGAAAAAGATCAGGAGGAATTTTACTGGGAGCAGCCGATGATTTATCAAAAGCGGGTGGAATTGCCCGAGATTACGGTACAGACGCTGTCAGGCCCGTATCAAGGCAGGCTGTTGTGGGGCTCCTTCTGGATTGGCGGAGAAGCGTCTGCGGTCGTGGCCCGTGTCGGCGGCCCGATCACCAACAACTTGTCCTATTACTTGCCGGTCGGCATGAAAGGGTAACGAAAAGGAGAGGAGTGCGGCATGATTACACAATGGAGTTACATACTCAATTTTTTGGCCTATTTGGCCGTGACTATTCCGATATTGGCAGTCGGCATTTTCGTTTTTACGTTTACGACTCCGTATAAGGAATTTGCGTTGATCAAAGACGGGGCACAGACAGACGACCCGAAAAAAATGGCGGCGGCGAAAGCAGCGGCACACGATTTGGGCGGAAAAATTATCGGTCTGGCGATCGTGCTTGCATCCGCTGTCTATCACTCCGTCAACCTGTTGGATCTGGTCGTGTGGGGATTGGTTGGCATGGTGTTTCAAGTCGTTATTTTTTATTTGTTCGAGTGGATCACGCCGTTCAAAGTGGTGTCGGAAATCCCGAACGGCAACGTTTCTGTCGGCATTTTCGCCTCCCGGCTGAGCATTGCGGCAGGCTTGCTGATGGCGGCTCTCATCAGCTACTAAGATATAGAAAAGCGGGATCGGTCCTCGGGAGGAGTCCTTCGTGTTTTGGCGCGTCATGTATGAGATATTCGTCATCATGCTAGTAATTACGTATGCAATTTTGCTTTTTGCTGATTTCTCGAACCACCCGCTGCTGACAGACGAATTGATGCATTGGGTCGACAACGGGCTTATCGTCATGCTCATCGCAGAATATATGGTTCGCTTGTGGAAGGCAAAAAACAAGCGGCAGTTTGTCATCTCCAACTGGTTCGATCTGGTGGCGATGATTCCCTTGGACCAGTATTTGTATTTGGCCCGGTTCATGCGTGTCCTGCGTTTGGTGCGCATTGTGCGGGCTTCTCCGTTTTTGCTTGGCGTCATCCGCTCCGGCCCTATGCGGCAAGTTCTCGGGGTCGTTACGATTATCATGCTCTGGAGCTCGACAGCGATTTATTTGCTGGAATACGGCGTGAACGAAAATATCAAGAGCTTCACCGATGCGCTTTGGTGGTCGATCGTGACGACGACGACGGTAGGGTACGGGGATATTTCCCCTGTGACGTCAGGCGGGCGGATCATGGCGACGATTTTGATGGTGACAGGGATTGGCATGATCGGTGCGCTGACAGCCAACTTTGCGACCCATTGGACGGAGACGCACGATGCCAAAAGCGACTCCGAAACCGACCGACTGACAGAAGAAATCCGGAAGCAGACGATTTCCTACATCCAGCAAATCGAGAGCTTGCGGGAAGAAGAGTACGAGACGTTAAAAGAAAGTCTGGACTTATTGTATCGTCGAACGAGAAAGAAACACGAAGAAGAGTGAGCTGTCGGTGCGCCGGCAGCTTTTTTTCATGACTTTTCGGGGGAAAATACAGAAAAGAAGCTATTTTCGTGAAGATTATACCGAAGAAATACGAATTGATTGTTGACGCGGAAAAGCAACCCATTTATAATTCCGAGTAAACACATATGATTTACTAAAAAAGTTTGGATGAGGGGTATATCCGATGGCAAAAACTGCGGCTTTGGTAATCGCTCACGGTTCTCCCGATCCCGACTGGCTGAATCTGGTTGAATCAGCAGTCAGGCAGTGCCAGAGCGAGCTGCCGACCCGGGTCGCCTATCTGGGGGGAGTAGAGGGGCGCAGCATCAGCGACGAGTGGAAGCGTCTGGAGGCATCCGGAGCGAAGCGGATTGTCGTGGTTCCTCTGTTTGCCTCGGCGGGCAGCAATCATGTGACAGAGATACGGGCGATGCTGGGGCTTACGCCTTGGCCCACCTGGGAGACGGAGCAGGTGCGCATTCCTGTTCGGGCGAGGATTTTATGGTGTCCGCCGTTGGAAGATCATTCGCTGGTGGAGCAGATCGTCGGACAGCGCGCCATGGAGTTGGCAAAAGATCCTCGCAAGGAAGCGTTGTTGCTCGTCGGTCACGGCAGCGACTGGCCGGGATGCCAGGAGCGATGGGAAAAGCTGCTGCGCCGCATGACGTTTCGCCTGCAAAACCGCTATGCCTTTGCTGCAGCCGGATATGCGACGCTTCGGCCAGACACGCTGCGGGAACAAGTCGTGGCGCTCTCGGAAAAAGGGGAGGTCATCGTGCTCCCTCTGTTTGTCAGTCAAGGGTATTTCACCCGCAAGGCGATTCCGGCACGGCTGGCAGAGTTGTCGTATCGGTATAACGGCAGCGCGTATTTGCCCCATCCGCTGATTGCTGATTGGATTGCCCAATCGATTCGCATGGCACTTGTAACAGACCTTTTTACGCAAAGGAGCGTGTATGAGCATGGCAGAGAGAAAACAGTGGAAGTGGGCAGATGATCCGTCCCTGAACAAAATGGAATTTACCAAGCTGGAAAAGGACGGACTGGATGTCATCGAGACAATCGTCAACACTTATTCCAAAGAAGGCTTCGAATCGATCGAATCTTCTGATATGGACCGCTTCAAGTGGGCGGGTGTCTACCAGCAACGCCCGAAAGACGGCCACTTCATGATGCGTGTGCGCATACCTGGCGGGATCATGAGCAGCGAGCAAGCGAGAGTGCTTGCCAAAATCGCCCAGGATTACGGCCGCGATCTGGTCGACGTAACGACGCGTCAGGCTGTCCAGTTTCACTGGTTGACCGTAGAGTCGCTCGCAGACATTTTTGATCGGCTCGGTGCGGCTGGCATGTCGTCCTTCGAAGCTTGCGGAGACTGTCCGCGGCAGATCATGGGCAATCCGCTCGCAGGAATCGATCCGCATGAAGTGCTGGATACGCGCCCGATCGTAGCCGAGCTGGAGCAGTTTTTCCTGCTTAACCGCGACTTCTCCAACCTGCCGCGCAAATACAAAATGTCCGTATCTGCGAACATTTACAACGCTGCCCATGCGCAAATCAACGACCTCGCCTTTACTCCGGCGAAAAAAGTCATCGCTGGCGAAGAAGTCATCGGCTTTCACGTCTGGGTGGGCGGAGGCTTGTCGGCAAAGCCGTATTTGGCGAAAAAGCTCGATATTTTCGTCCGTCCGGAAGAAGTCGTCAAAGTGGCGGCAGGCGTCACGACGCTGTTCCGCGACTTCGGCTATCGGCAGAAGCGCACGCATGCCCGCCTGAAATTTTTGGTGGCGGACTGGGGACCGGAGAAGTTCAAGGAAGAGCTTGTCCAACTGGTAGGCGAGCTGGAAGCTGGCGGAGAGGATTTGACGAAAGGCTGGAACGGCGGTTACTTCTACGGTCTGCACGAGCAGCGCCAGCCAGGATTGTACTACGCAGGGCTGTCTGTCCCCGTCGGGCGGATGAACGCGGAGGAGCTGATCGAACTGGCTCGTCTGGCGGACGAATACGGGGATGGCACGATCGGAGCCTGCAACACGCAAAATATCCTGATCCGTAACATCGCCAAAGAAAAAGTGGCGGCGTTCCGCCAAGAACCGCTGATTGTCAACCGTTTCAAACTAAAGCCGAATACGTTTGTCGGATATGCCGTCTCCTGCACAGGCATCGAGTATTGCAATCTGGCTATCGTCGAGACAAAAGAAAGAATGCGCGGGCTGGCGCAATATTTGGATGATGCGGTTTCGCTCGACACACCGCTGCGCATCCACATGATCGGCTGCCCGAACTCGTGCGGACAACGCCAGATTGCCGACATCGGTCTGCAAGGCGCGCTGGTGAAGACGCCAGCCGGGATGGTCGAAGCTTTTGATGTCCACGTAGGCGGAACGCTGGAAGAGCCGCAATTCAACCGCAAGCTGAACGCGCGCGTCACCGTAGACAGGCTGGGGGCTTTCCTGGCGCAGCTGATCGCGCTTTACAAGGAAGATCGGCTGGAGGGCGAGGAATACTGGCGCTACGTCGAACGGGTCGGGCTTGCCCGGATTCAGGAGCAAGTCGACAGCATTTTGCAAACCGCATAACCAAGCCGAGCGAAAAACGCAATCTGAGGAAATGAGGGAGTACCATGGCAGAGGAACAAGCCGAGAGCTATTTGTACAAATTGGAGGCTGTGCTGGAAGAAGGCCAGTTGCTGACCGTGGTCGTGATTGCGAAATCGGATGAGCGTGCCTTTTCCACTGCGGAAAACAACCTGCTTCGGCACACGATTGTCCCGCCGAAGGTCAAGGAGCTGAGCCTGGTCGAGAAAAAGCCGCTCGGCCGTCAGGGAGTCGGCTACGTCGTGGAGACATCCCGGTTCTGAAACAGGCAGCTTTGCTTTTCATGCTAGGAAGGCGTCAAGGAGGAGTGATCAACAATGAATGCTGGCAGAGTCGTCTTTGTAGGGGCAGGCCCCGGCGATCCGAAACTGCTTACCATCCGCGGGATGGAGGCGCTGCAAAATGCGGATGTCGTCGTCTACGACCGTCTGGCTAGTCCGTTGCTCCTCTCCCATGTCAAAAGGGAAGCCAGACTCATTTACTGCGGCAAGGAAAGAGACAGCCATACGCTGCCGCAGGAAGAGATCAACCTCCTGCTGATACGAGAAGCCAAACAGGGGAATAACGTCGTGCGCCTGAAAGGCGGGGACCCGAGCATGTTCGGCCGGGTCGGCGAAGAGGCGCAAATGTGCGTGGAGCATGGCGTGGCGTATGAGATCGTGCCGGGGATTACTTCCGGCATGGCTGCGCCGCTCTATGCGGGCATTCCGTTGACCCATCGCCAGTTCAGCTCCTCCGTTGCTTTTGTCACCGGACATCTCTGCGAGCAAAATGCCGACAAGCAAGTGGATTGGCAGGCATTGTCCCGAGTGGAGACGCTCGTGATTTACATGGGCGTGAAAAATTTGCCGCACATTCAAGAGCAACTGCTTGCGTGCGGAAAAGCGGGAAATACCCCAGTCGCCCTGGTCAGATGGGGCACGGTTGGCGAGCAGCAAACATTGGTCGGCAGGCTTGCGACGATCGATCAGGATGTAGCCAAAGCAGGTTTTGCGGCACCTGCGATCATCATTGTCGGCGAAGTGGTGCAGCTTCGCGAGCAATTGAACTGGTACGAGTCTCGGCCCCTGTTCGGACAGCGGGTGGCCGTGGCAACCCGGGCAGGATCAGGCAGCCAACTGCTGGCGAACCGCCTGGAGCAGCTAGGGGCAGAAGTGGTCCCCCTGCCGCTTGCGGAGCGGCCCTTGCTGGCAGCGGAATGCTTGGGCGTGCCAAAAGACATGGCGGCATACAGCTGGGTGCTGCTCGACGACGAGCGGCAAGCGAGGGCGTTTCTCGCGGAGCTTGGCAGGCGCCGCTTTGACCTGCGAAAGCTGACGTGCAAGCTCGCCGCGCGCGGGGAGCGTACAGCACTGTTTCTGGCGGACAGAGGATTGTATCCGGAGCGGGTCTTTGCCGAGTCGCTCGCTTCGTCGGCTTTGATCGAGGAGCTTGTGCAAAAGAACGGGGAACAGCGGGTTTTGCATCTGCGCTCAAAAGGCGTGGCAGCGCTTGCCCATCCGGCGGCAGATGTCATCCATCTCACAGCAGGGGGAGTCCTGGAGTGGGAGGAGACGCATCCGATTGTTTCCTGGATAAAAAAGCGGCCGTTTGACTGGTTTGCAGCCGATGACGGCGAGGTTTTGCCTGCCTTGGCGGATTTTGCAGGGGCTGGCTGGGAGAATGTGCCACTCTTTTGCGCCAACCAGCGTACACAGCAGGTGGCGAAAAAAATGGGGTGGCGCATCGTCATCGACGATAGCCTGGAAAGCTTTGCCCAAGGAATCCATCCGCATGAGCAAATCGCCAGTGTAACGAATCCGGCGCCCCTGCTTTTTTGGAAAAACAGATTGGCATGACAGGAGGTAGGGCTGCTCGTGGATTGGAGTTACGTCGCCATCGCCATCGCTTTGTTTTTTGCAATGAATATCGGCGCAAGCGGGACTGCTGCTTCGATGGGTGCAGCATACGGCAGCGGAGCGGTTAAAAGCAAGCTGCTTGCGATGATTCTCGTCGCCATCGCGGCTCTGCTTGGAGCTGTGCTTGGCGGCGGCGAGGTCGTCAAGACGATTAGCGGAGGAATTATTCCGACGAATTTGCTCAGCATCGAGGTCGTCGTGATCATCCTTGCTTCCGCCACACTGACGCTTTTTGGCGCAAACCTGCTCGGGATTCCGCTCTCGACCAGCGAAGTGACAGTCGGATCGATCGTCGGGGTAGGGCTTGCTTATCAGTCGCTGTTTGTGGGGCACATTCTCGTCATTCTGTTCTTTTGGATCGTGGTGCCAATCGCGGCTTTTATCGGAGCCTACGTCGCCGGGAGGGTCATTTCCCGTGTGGAGCGGCGCTGGCCAGACTTGCAAAAACCAGGCTCCAAAGGAGAGCGCTGGCTGACGATCTTGCTCGTTTTGTGTGGGGTATACGAAGCGTTTTCAGCCGGAATGAACAACGTAGCGAATGCGGTTGGCCCGTTAGTGGGAGCAGGCTTGATGTCGACCGACTCCGGCGTGTGGCTCGGCGGTTTGGCCGTCGCTGCCGGGTGCCTGTTGCTGGGCGGAAAAGTGCTGGAAACGAACGGCAAGAAAATTACGTCGCTGTCGCTTTTACAAGGGAGTGCCGTATCGGCAACGGGTGGGACATTGGTGATTGTCGCGTCTTTGTTCGGGATTCCCGTGCCTCTGACGCAGGCGACTACTTGCGCGATTTTGGGTGTCGGGACGTCTGAGCGAGGTTTTGTTTTGTGGCAAAAAGGGATTATCAAGCAAATTCTCATGGTCTGGATTGTCTCGCCTGTTTCCTCGCTGGTCGTTTCCTTCGCGTTTGTCCATCTCTTTTTGCGCTCGGATTTGTACACGCTCGTCGTGCTCGTGAGCGTATTCGTAGCGACATTGGGCTTCGTAGGACTGATCCGGCTGATTCGCAGGGAAAACAGTTCCATCAACGATCAAGGAGGGGGCATATGAGCCGTTTACATTACGACACGGCAACAGCCGAGCAGCTTGCCGCGATCAACAAAACGCTGGCAAAGGGAGATACCGTCGATGTCATCAAGTGGGCCTACGAGACGTTTGGCGATGATCTGATCTATTCATGCAGCTTCGGGGCAGAAGCCATGGTGCTCATCGATATGATCAGCGATGTGAAAAAAGACGCCCGCGTCACGTTTTTGGATACCCATCTGCACTTTGCCCAGACGTATGAGCTGATTGAAAAAGTGCGTGCCCGCTATCCTGCGCTGCAATTGACGATCAAGGAGCCGCAGCTGTCGCTTGCCCAGCAGGCAGCAGAGCACGGCGACGAACTGTGGATCGCGAAGCCGGATCTGTGTTGCCACTTGCGTAAGGTGTTGCCGATGGAAAGCGTGTTGAAGGGCACAGTGGCCTGGATGTCAGGACTGCGCCGCGAACAGTCTGCGACAAGAGCAGACGTCCAGTTTGTCAATCGCGACGAGAAGTTTCAGTCGCTGAAAATTTGCCCGCTGATTCACTGGAAGGCAGAAGAGGTGTGGCAGTACATTCGTGTGTTCGAGCTGCCGTACAATGCTTTGCACGACCAAAGCTATCCGAGCATCGGCTGCGCGCCATGCACGCGTCCGGTCAGAGCGGGCGAAGACGAACGCGCTGGTCGCTGGTCGCATCTGGGCAAGACAGAGTGCGGGCTGCATCTCGCCAAGTGAGTGTGAAGATAGAGAAAACGGATATGGATGAGGAGGGCTTGAAAGTGAGTGGTAGCATTCCGCATGGCAACGTACTGGTAAACCGTTTTGATCCGACCGCTGACCTGTCCCGTGCGACAGCAGAGGTCGAACTGGATGCTTTTGCCCTGTCAGATTTGGAGCTGATCGCGATCGGAGGATACAGTCCGATTGCCGGATTTTTGGATCGGCACGACTATACATCTGTCGTGGAACGCATGAGGCTGGTCGATGGATCGGTCTGGAGCATTCCGATCACGCTTCCCGTTTCAGCAGCTGTGGCAGGAAGTCTGCAAGCAGGAGACGCGGTGCGCCTGGTCTATCAGGGCGAGGTGTACGGCCTGTTGGAAATTTCCGACATTTATTCCCCGGATAAGCGGCAGGAAGCGCGCCTCGTATACGGCACGGACGACGAGAACCATCCCGGCGTGAAAAAGCTGCTGGAACGTCCTGATGTGTATCTCGGCGGGCCGATTACGTTGGTGCGGCGAGCTGATAAAGGGGCGTTTGCTGCTCACCATTTCGACCCGGTGGAAACGAGAGCGGCGTTTGCCGCCAAAGGCTGGAAAACGGTCGTCGGCTTCCAGACGCGCAACCCTGTGCATCGGGCGCATGAGTACATCCAGAAATCGGCATTGGAAACCGTCGATGGCCTGTTTCTCAATCCGCTCGTGGGCGAGACGAAATCCGATGATATTCCGGCCGAAGTGCGGATGAAAAGCTATCGGGTGCTCCTGGACAAATACTACCCGGCTGAGCGGGTCGAGCTGGCCGTGTTTCCTGCCGCGATGCGCTACGCCGGGCCGCGCGAAGCCATTTTCCACGCGCTGGTGCGCAAAAACTACGGCTGCACTCATTTTATCGTAGGCAGAGACCATGCGGGTGTCGGCAACTACTACGGTACATATGACGCCCAGCATATTTTCCGCCAGTTCCAGCCTGAGGAACTGGGCATCACGCCTCTGTTTTTCGAGAACAGCTTCTACTGCAAGACATGCGGTAATATGGCATCTGCGAAGACGTGCCCGCACAGCGCTGAACACCATGTCGCCTTGTCGGGAACGAAGGTGCGGGAAATGCTGTCTCGCGGCGAAGCTCCGCCAGCGGAATTTAGCCGTCCGGAAGTGGCGCAAGTGTTGATCGAGGGGTTGCGGCCGATCTCCGTATGACCAGGCAAGCAGCTTTTTGGCAAGGAAGGGAAGAAAGGGGAACGACTATGGCGAACGACAGTGCTGCGAATATTGTGTGGCACCCGACAACGGTGACGAAAGAACAGCGGCAGCAGCGCGCTGGACATAAAAGCGCTGTTCTCTGGTTCACGGGCTTGTCCGGGGCGGGCAAGTCGACATTGGCCAACGCGGTCGAGCACGAGCTGAATCAGCGCGGCTTGGCGAGCTATGTGCTGGATGGCGACAATATCCGTCACGGCTTGAACAAGGGACTGGGATTCGGGGAAGAGGACCGAAAAGAGAACATTCGCCGCATCGGCGAGGTTGCCAAATTGTTTGTGGATGCAGGCGTGATTGTCCTGACCGCGTTTATTTCGCCGTATCGCTCGGATCGCGAGCTGGCGCGCAGTTTGGTAGCGGCAGGGGAATTTATCGAAGTCTACGTCCAATGTCCGCTGGAAGAATGCGAACGGCGAGACGTGAAAGGGCTATATCAAAAGGCGCGGCGCGGGGAGATCGGCCAGTTCACCGGAATTTCTGCGCCCTACGAGGAGCCGGATCAGCCAGAGCTTGTCGTCGCCAGCAGCGAGCAGTCGATTGAGGAGTCGGTTGCTGCGATCCTGGCCTATCTGGAGCAGGCGGGCATCCTCGCCTACGAAAAAAAGCACGACGCGTAAATGCGCCGTGCTTTTTTTGGTGCGCCACGCATG
>NZ_DOTK01000048.1:0-55752 GCF_003521185.1 Brevibacillus sp. | reverse complement strand
TAGTCGCCCCCTCCTACTCGATCATCCACGCTAATCTGAAACAGATACGAGGGCGTGCTTTAGCCAACCACGTCTGATAAACAAGTCGCTTTTCCCGCCTGTTTTTGGCATAATATACCATAACAACCAAAAGCAACGACAGCTCATCCAGATAGGCTAGGCTGAGCTGAGCGGAAAAAGCAAACTCGGACAGGAAAGGAACTGGAGAATGAATAGTAGCGCTCTATTTCAGGAGTTTCCGGTGTTGAAATCGGACCATTTGATACTGCGAGAGATTGAAGATTGTCACCTGGAAGAAGTGTTTGAAATTTACAGCAACGATAGCGTCTTTGAGTATTGCGGCATCATTCCCAAGCACAAAAAGGATACCGTTCTGACCATGATCGGCCATTTTAAAAGAGATTACCTGAAAAAATCGAGAGTGAAATGGGGGATTTTCCCCGTTCAGCAGAGCGATACATTAGTCGGCATTATCGAAGCCTTCGAGTTGAATCAACGCGTAAACATGGCAACGATCGGTTACTTTTTGGCGGAAGCGCACTGGGGAAAAGGGATTGCCTCGGAAGCGGTCAAAATGGTTGTGCGCTTCCTGATGGAAGAAGTCAACGTGAACAGAATCCAGGCAGAAGTCATGCCGCCAAATGAAGCGTCCAAAAAGGTGTTGCGCAATAATGGCTTCCTCATGGAAGGAACGCTCAGACAGGCAGCGCTCTGGTCAGGCAAAGGAATTGTCGATTTAGAAATATACGGCTTGCTGCGGGAAGACTACCAAAGCCTGCAAACGAGGTAGACAGATCGTGCAACGAGCAGTTATCCGCTGAATTGAGCTGTTTTGTCGGCCGCAAGCGGTCACATCCCATTTCAAAAAAGTCGAGACGTTATTCACAAAAAAAGGTTTCATCCCCGGCAGCGAAGAGGGGATGAAACCTTTTTTGTTGCCACGCTGTCAATCAACGGCTGAGAAAATACGAAACGAGCGTATCCATCGGCACGATTTCCACGGTTTCACAAAACGAATCGTTTTGCGCACAAGCAGTCAAGGTGTATTCGTCATCCAGAAAGTACGTCTTGAAGTGCCACCTCGCTTGTTCAAATACGCGCGCGCCCTCGACAGTTCCCTGGCTGACAGTGGAGAAGCTGTTCAGCGGAAGCGAAAGCCCTTTGCCGATCGCTTTGATGTAGCTTTCTTTCGCCGTCCAGACCGCAAAAAAACGTGCTTGTCTTCGTTCGCTGTCCGGTTCCTCCTCGATATACTCGTATTCCTCTGGCGCAAAAAACTGCCTGGCAATTTGCAAGTCAATCTGATGCTTTTTTTCAATATCGATTCCTACGGTACAGTCACCGGTGATACAGACCACCCAGTCGCCCGAATGGGAAAGGTTGTAGTGCAAGCGGTTCCACGGCCCTTGCAGGGATGGTTTTCCATAGGCGTTCGTGCCAAACGAAATGCTTTTCGCAGAAACGGCGAACGTTTCGGCGGCAATTTTTCTAATCAGCAGATCGGCCAGCAGTCCGCGGACGCGATCTTCGCGGCGGAAGAAAGCACCGAGCCGCTGTTTTTTGTCTTCGGCAACAAAGGACAGCAGGTGAGGAATGTAATCATCTGAAAAATCGGCAATAGAGACTGCGTATATGGGCATCATGCTGAACCTCCAACTCTGTATGCAAACACACTTTCTGTAAAAGGACGCGCGTGCAGTCTAGCTCATGTGCGGGTGTGGGCATGGCCTGATGACACCATTGGCTCGATCAGCTCAATGCCAAGGTCGATCATCCGCTCATCGCCCATGAGCGACACGAGCACTTTTACCCGCCGTTTGTGCTTGTCCACTTTTTTCACAATTCCTTCCATCCCTTTGAGTGGGCCAGACTCCACATATACCTTGGAATCTTGCGTGTAGACCTGGGAAAAATCAATCTGCTCATCGTGATTCAGCAGCCTGAGAATGATCGTGATTTCTTCCTCGGGAATCTTTTTGAAACAGAGCGCCTCTTCCCTGTTTTCCACCGGATCGCGGCTTTTCCGGGGAGAAGTCGATCTGTCGTACATCAGGTCGATTTTATTCAGATAGTTCAACATCCGAATAATTTTGGAGTGACTTCTAATAAAGTAATACTTCGAGAAATTCATGTCCGTTTTTACAAAAATGTAGCCTGGAAACAAATCCTTTTCAACCCGCATAATCTCGCCGTTTTTCTTCTCGGGAACGATACGTTGTGGAACCATGGAATACAGTGTTTCTTTGTCAAAAGATTTATTCAACCAATTTTTCACAGAATGTTCATAACCCGTTTTCACATAAAACGCATACCAGTTCATAAAAATGCAAGACTCCTTTTCATAACGTTTCTAAGATCATTGGCAGGTGCAGCAGCTCAGAAATCCTCAGCCTTCATTAAACTCGTCGCTCTCTAGTTGGTTCCTGACTCGGCTCGTTGAAGCTCTTTTCCTGTAACAACCATTGGGAAACCTTATGTCTCGCTTCGCATACATGAACCGGATTTTCGGTCTGCAAATGGAAGCAACATCAGCCATGCGCAATAATGTGCGATATAAGTAGTTATTTACATAATATTATTTTATTTTACAAATAATGGTAACGAAAAGTTTACTCATCGTCAAGGTCATCCAGAAACAGTAGTCGTTCTGGTCACTATTCGGGCTTGCATTTTCCATAGGCTGAATGTAGAGCTTCTGTAGGTGAGCAGGGAACGAAAGAGAGCAAATACTGACGAATATGTATAGACAGCTGGTGGATCGCAAAGTACATGCCAAACTGCTGGTGGATTTTCCTTGAACCAAATTTCGCTGGCAGCCAGCATGGTTCAAACCTTTTCTCTAAAAAGCTGCGTACGTCAAAAAAGAGGGGGTAGGAATTGTGCCTTTTTATCACATGCCTTTTTACGAAAGTCTGCGGACTGATCAGGACAATAGCTGCTGATCCAGATAGGCAGCACACAGGAAAACAGCCTCTCGTTTTTCCGTAGAAGAAAATTCCTGTTTTCCCAGTATAAAGCATTATATGGCTTGTGAACATATAAAAATTTTAATGTTATGAAAATATTTATCGTCAAAATATAGCCGCTACGCTTTCCTTTTTTATAGACAAGTTGAAAAGGAAAAATGTTGCAGCGCCGAAACGAGCCAATCACTGGCTTCACCAAAGGGAAAAACACGTGTGCCGCTTATTGATTACGCAAGCGGGAGCAGGTTTGCCAAGCAAAACTTGGATTTACGTAAAAAGGTTGTAAAAAAACTTGTTGAATTTTTTGCAAAATATCCCTATTTTTTAATCGACTTCCAATTTTTCTCTGCTATAATGAGTTTCAGCGTCAGTAACCTAGTGCTTTCAGCCTGTCAGCCGATCGGGGAACTTCCTGTGATTGTTTTCATGCAAATCAGTTTTCCTTCGTTCGCAGGCGGTAAGCAGGGCCGTATCCGGCAGGCGGGAATACCAGCACCCATTTTCCGCTACAGCATGAGCAAAATATGACTTTAGTATGAAGGGAATTTCCCAGAAACAGGAAATTTTCTTGTTGTTAAAATTACCCAAATGATGGAAAATGGGAAATTGGGAATGGAACGTTGACCTTGCCTGTCTCTTGTTGGCAACCATTTCGTCACACTTCATGATAAGCAGAAGTAATTCCATTATCGGAGGGGACATATGTTAGCAAATCAGGCCAATCTCATCGACAACAAGCGGGAACTGGAGCAGCATGCGCTAGTTCCATATGCACAGGGCAAGTCGATCCATCAATTGTTCGAGGAACAAGCAGAGGCTTTTCCAGACCGCGTTGCCATCGTTTTTGAAAACAGGCGGCTTTCGTATCAGGAGTTGAACAGGAAAGCCAATCAACTGGCAAGAGCCTTGCTCGAAAAAGGGGTGCAAACAGACAGCATCGTCGGTGTGATGATGGAGAAGTCCATCGAAAATGTCATCGCGATTCTGGCCGTTCTTAAAGCAGGCGGAGCCTATGTGCCCATCGACATCGAATATCCCCGCGATCGCATCCAATATATTTTGCAGGATAGTCAAACGAAAATCGTGCTTACCCAAAAAAGCGTCAGCCAGCTCGTGCATGACGTCGGGTACAGCGGAGAGGTAGTTGTACTCGACGAAGAACAGTTGGACGCTCGCGAGACTGCCAATCTGCACCAGCCCAGCAAGCCTACGGATCTTGCCTATGTCATTTACACCTCAGGCACGACAGGCAAGCCAAAAGGCACCATGCTTGAACATAAAGGCATCGCCAATTTGCAATCCTTTTTCCAAAATTCGTTTGGCGTCACCGAGCAAGACAGGATCGGGCTTTTTGCCAGCATGTCGTTCGACGCATCCGTTTGGGAAATGTTCATGGCTTTGCTGTCTGGCGCCAGCCTGTACATCCTTTCCAAACAGACGATCCATGATTTCGCTGCATTTGAACACTATTTGAGTGAAAATGAATTGACCATCATCACACTGCCGCCGACTTATTTGACTCACCTCACCCCAGAGCGCATCACCTCGCTACGCATCATGATTACGGCAGGATCAGCTTCCTCCGCACCCTTGGTAAACAAATGGAAAGACAAACTCAGGTACATAAATGCATACGGCCCGACGGAAACGAGCATTTGCGCGACGATCTGGGAAGCCCCGTCCAATCAGCTCTCCGTGCAATCGGTTCCGATCGGCAAACCGATTCAAAATACACATATTTATATCGTCAATGAAGACTTGCAGCTACTGCCGACTGGCAGCGAAGGCGAATTGTGCATCGGCGGAGTCGGCTTGGCAAGAGGCTATTGGAATCGGCCCGACTTGACCGCAGAAAAATTCGTAGACAATCCGTTCGTACCAGGCGAAAAAATGTACCGCACAGGTGACTTGGCCAAATGGCTGACGGATGGAACGATCGAGTTTCTCGGCAGAATCGACCATCAGGTGAAAATCAGAGGTCATCGCATCGAGCTTGGCGAAATCGAGTCTGTTTTGTTGGCACATGAACACATCACAGAGGCCGTGGTCATTGCCAGAGAGGATCAACACGCGGGACAGTATTTGTGCGCCTATTATATTTCGCAACAAGAAGCAACTCCTGCGCAGCTCAGAGACTACGCCGCCCAGAAGCTTCCGGCTTACATGCTGCCATCTTATTTCGTCAAGCTGGACAAAATGCCGCTTACGCCAAATGACAAGATCGACCGCAAAGCGTTGCCCGAGCCTGATCTTACGGCAAACCAAAGCCAGGCTGCCTACCATCCTCCGAGAACCGAGACAGAATCGATTCTCGTCTCCATCTGGCAAAACGTTTTGGGAATTGAAAAGATCGGGATTCGCGATAATTTTTACTCGCTCGGCGGAGATTCGATCCAAGCGATCCAGGTCGTGGCTCGTCTGCATTCCTATCAATTGAAGCTAGAGACGAAAGACTTGCTGAATTACCCGACGATCGAGCAGGTTGCTCTTTTTGTCAAGAGCACGACGAGAAAAAGCGATCAGGGCATCATCGCTGGAAACGTACCGCTTACACCCATTCAGAAGTGGTTTTTCGGGAAAAACTTTACGAATACAGGCCATTGGAACCAATCGTCTGTGCTCTATCGCCCGGAAGGCTTTGATCCTAAAGTCATCCAAAGTGTCATGGACAAAATCATCGAACACCACGACGCGCTCCGCATGGTCTATCAGCACGAAAACGGAAATGTCGTTCAGCACAACCGCGGCTTGGGTGGACAATTATACGATTTCTTCTCTTATAATCTGACCGCGCAACCAGACGTCCAGCAGGCGATCGAAGCAGAGACGCAACGTCTGCACAGCAGCATGAATTTGCAGGAAGGACCTCTGGTGAAGGTTGCCTTATTTCAGACGTTACATGGCGATCATTTGTTTCTCGCAATTCATCATTTGGTCGTGGATGGCATTTCCTGGCGCATTTTGTTTGAAGATTTGGCAACCGGATACGCGCAGGCACTTGCAGGGCAAGCGATCAGTCTGCCCGAAAAAACGGATTCTTTTCAAAGCTGGTCACAATGGTTGCAAGAATATGCGAACGAGGCGGATTTGCTGAGCGAGATTCCGTACTGGGAGAGTCTCGAATCGCAAGCAAAAAATGTGTCCCTGCCGAAAGACTATGAAGTGACCGACTGCAAACAAAAGAGCGTGCGAAACATGCGGATACGGCTGCACCCGGAAGAGACCGAGCAGTTGTTGAAGCACGCCAATCAGGCCTATCAAACGGAAATCAACGATCTGTTGTTGGCGGCGCTCGGCTTGGCTTTTGCGGAGTGGAGCAAGCTTGCGCAAATCGTCATTCATTTGGAGGGGCACGGGCGCGAGGACATCATCGAACAGGCAAACGTGGCCAGAACGGTCGGATGGTTTACGTCGCAATATCCGGTATTGCTCGACTTGAAGCAAACCGCTCCCTTGTCCGACTATATCAAGCTCACCAAAGAGAATATGCGGAAGATTCCTCGTAAAGGGATCGGTTACGACATCTTGAAGCATGTGACACTTCCAGAAAATCGCGGTTCCTTATCCTTCCGCGTGCAGCCGGAAGTGACGTTCAACTACTTGGGACAGTTTGATGCGGACATGAGAACGGAACTGTTTACCCGCTCACCCTACAGCGGCGGCAACACGTTAGGCGCAGATGGCAAAAACAATCTGAGTCCTGAGTCAGAGGTGTACACCGCTTTGAATATAACCGGATTGATTGAAGGCGGAGAGCTCGTCCTCACATTCTCTTACAGCTCGGAGCAGTATCGGGAAGAGTCCATCCAGCAATTGAGCCAAAGTTATCAAAAGCATCTGCTTGCCATCATCGCGCATTGCACCGAGAAAAAAGAAGTAGAGCGAACGCCCAGCGATTTCAGCGTCAAAGGTCTCCAAATGGAAGAAATGGACGATATCTTCGAATTGCTTGCAAATACACTGCGCTAAACAGATGTTGGCCACCATTTTCAGGGGCAACTGCGTGCTTTCATTCCCATTTTTATACATTTATAACAAATAAAGATATATCCGAGGTGCCGTAATGAGTGTATTTAGCAAAGAACAAGTTCAGGATATGTATGCGTTGACCCCGATGCAAGAGGGGATGCTGTTTCACGCCTTGCTCGATCAAGAGCACAACTCGCATCTGGTACAGATGTCGATTTCGTTGCAGGGCGATCTTGACGTTGGGCTATTTACGGATAGCCTGCATGTGCTGGTAGAGAGATACGATGTATTCCGCACGTTGTTTCTCTATGAAAAGCTGAAGCAGCCTTTGCAAGTTGTCTTGAAGCAACGGCCTATTCCGATCGAATTTTACGACTTGTCTGCCTGCGACGAGTCCGAGAAACAACTTCGCTATACGCAATACAAAAGGGCGGATCAGGAGCGGACGTTTCATCTGGCAAAAGACCCGTTGATGCGGGTCGCCCTTTTCCAAATGTCCCAGCACGACTACCAGGTCATCTGGAGCTTTCATCACATCCTCATGGACGGCTGGTGCTTCAGCATTATTTTTGATGACTTGCTTGCCATCTACTTGTCCTTGCAAAACAAGACGGCACTCTCCCTGGAGCCCGTACAGCCATACAGTCGCTTTATCAACTGGCTGGAAAAACAAAATAAACAGGCCGCTCTCAACTATTGGAGCGACTATCTGGAAGCCTATGAACAAAAGACTACCTTGCCGAAGAAGGAAGCTGCCTTCGCCAAAGCATTTCAACCAACCCAATACCGCTTTTCGCTGAACCGCACCTTGACCAAGCAGCTCGGGACCATCGCCAGTCAAAATCAAGTGACGCTATCGACGGTGATTCAAACGATCTGGGGAGTTCTCCTGCAAAAATACAATGCGGCCCATGATGTGCTGTTCGGCTCTGTTGTATCCGGACGCCCTACAGACATCGTCGGAATCGACAAAATGGTTGGCTTGTTTATCAATACGATTCCATTCCGGGTGCAAGCGAAAGCTGGTCAAACGTTTTCCGAGCTGTTGCAAGCTGTGCACAAAAGAACTTTGCAATCACAGCCGTATGAGCACGTGCCTTTGTACGACATTCAAACTCAGTCCGTCTTGAAGCAGGAGCTGATTGACCACCTGCTGGTCATCGAAAATTACCCGCTGGTAGAGGCTTTGCAGAAAAAAGCATTGAACCAGCAGATCGGCTTCACGATTACTGCTGTGGAAATGTTCGAGCCGACCAATTACGACTTGACTGTCATGGTGATGCCAAAAGAAGAGCTTGCCTTCCGTTTTGACTACAATGCGGCTCTGTTTGACGAACAGGTCGTGCAAAAACTGGCGGGGCACCTCCAACAGATCGCGGATTGCGTGGCAAACAATTCGGGAGTCGAGCTTTGCCAGATTCCGTTGCTGACAGAAGCAGAAACTAGCCAGCTGTTGGCAAAGCGTACGGAAACAGCGGCTGACTATCCTGCCGCAACCATGCACGAGCTGTTTTCGCGGCAGGCAGAAAAAACGCCTGAGCAAGTGGCGGTAGTCTTCGCGGATCAGCACCTGACGTATCGGGAGCTGGATGAAAAATCCAATCAGCTCGCCCGCTTTTTGCGCAAAAAAGGCATTGGCACGGGCAGTCTTGTCGGCACGCTGCTGGATCGCTCGCTGGACATGATCGTCGGAATCCTCGGCGTCTTGAAGGCAGGCGGCGCATTTGTGCCGATCGACCCGGAGTTGCCTGCCGAACGAATCGCTTACATGCTGACGCATAGCAGAGTTCCATTGGTCGTGACGCAAAATCATTTGCGGGCAAAAGTGACCACGCCTACAGAAACAATTGACATCAACACAGCGGTGATCGGGGAAGAGAGCCGCGCCCCTATCGAATCGCTCAATCAGCCGCATGACTTGTTTTACATCATCTATACGTCCGGAACGACAGGGCAACCGAAAGGCGTCATGCTGGAGCATCGCAACATGGCGAACCTGATGCATTTTACGTTTGATCAGACGAACATCGCTTTTCATGAAAAAGTGTTGCAGTATACCACGTGCAGCTTTGATGTTTGCTACCAGGAAATTTTCTCCACGCTGCTATCCGGGGGCCAGCTCTACCTGATCACGAACGAGCTGAGACGGCATGTGGAAAAGCTGTTTGCTTTCATCCAGGAAAAGCAGATCAGCATTTTGTCTCTCCCGGTGTCCTTCCTGAAATTTATTTTTAACGAACAAGACTACGCGCAAAGCTTCCCGCGTTGTGTCAAACATATCATCACGGCCGGGGAACAACTCGTCGTCACACACGAGCTGCAAAAGTATCTGCGCCAGCATCGCGTATTTTTGCACAATCACTACGGCCCGTCGGAGACGCATGTGGTGACGACATGCACGATGGACCCGGGACAGGCGATACCAGAGCTGCCGCCCATCGGAAAGCCGATCAGCAACACAGGCATTTACATTTTGGATGAAGGGCTGCAATTGAAGCCGGAGGGGATCGTCGGGGAGTTGTACATTTCCGGCGCAAACGTAGGAAGAGGGTATTTGCACCAGCCGGAGCTGACCGCGGAGAAGTTTCTCGACAATCCGTATCAGCCAGGCGAAAGAATGTACCGAACGGGTGATCTGGCGCGTTGGTTGCCGGATGGCCAGCTCGAATTTTTGGGCCGAATCGACCATCAGGTAAAAATCAGGGGCCATCGCATCGAGCTGGGAGAGATCGAATCGCGCCTGCTCAACCATCCCGCCATCAAGGAAGCGGTGGTTATCGACCGAGCAGACGAGACAGGCGGCAAGTTTTTGTGCGCCTATGTCGTCCTGCAAAAAGCGCTCAGCGACGAAGAGATGCGGGCATACTTGGCGCAAGCGTTGCCGGAGTATATGATCCCTTCCTTTTTCGTGACGCTGGAGCGGATTCCAGTCACGCCGAACGGAAAAACAGACAGGCGAGCTTTGCCGAAGCCGGAAGGAAGTGCCAAGACGAAAGCGGATTACGTCGCCCCGACGACTGAGCTGGAACAAAAGCTGGTCGCGATTTGGGAGCAAATTCTTGGCGTGTCGCCGATCGGCATTCAGGATCATTTTTTCACGCTGGGCGGCCATTCGTTAAAAGCGATTCAGCTCATTTCCCGCATCCAAAAGGAATGCCAGGCGGATGTCCCGCTGCGCGTCCTGTTTGAGCAACCGACGATTCAAGCGCTGGCAGCGTATGTGGAAGGCGGGGAGGAAAGCGCGTATCTCGCCATTCCCCAGGCCGAGCCGCAAGCGTATTATCCCGTATCGTCTGCGCAAAAACGCATGCTCATCTTAAACCAGCTCGATCCGCACAGCACGGTTTACAACCTGCCTGTCGCGATGATCCTCGAAGGAACGCTGGATAAAGCTCGGCTGGAGCACGCCATTTCCAACCTGGTGGCTCGCCATGAGTCGTTGCGCACGTCGTTTCATACGATCAACGGGGAGCCAGTTTCCCGCATCCATGAGCAAGGCCACTTGCCGATTGTTTACTTGGAAACGGCGGAAGAGCAAGTGAACGAGGTCATTTTGGGGTTCATGCAGCCGTTTGATCTGGTAACAGCTCCGCTATGCCGGGTTGGCTTGGTGAAGCTCGCAGAGAACCGTCACGTCCTGATCATCGACATGCACCATATCATTTCGGACGGAGTCTCTTCTCAGCTCATCCTGAATGACTTTTCCCGTTTGTATCAAAACAAAGCTTTGCCAGAGCAGCGCATTCACTATAAAGACTTCGCCGTTTGGGAAAAAGCGTGGACACAAACGACCGATTACCAAAAACAGGAAAAATATTGGCTCGATCGATTTGCGGGCGAAATCCCGGTTTTGAACCTGCCGATGGATTACCCGCGGCCAGCTGTTCAAAGCTTTGAGGGCGAACGTTATTTGTTCCGCACAGAAAAACAGTTGTTGGAAAGTTTGCAGGACGTAGCCCAAAAGACAGGCACGACCTTGTACATGGTGCTTCTCGCAGCCTATCATGTGCTGCTTTCCAAATACTCCGGGCAGGATGACGTGATGATCGGCACCGTGACTGCCGGCAGGGTGCACCCGGATACGGAGAGCATGACGGGGATGTTCGTCAACACGCTGGCGATGCGCAATCAGTCTGCGCCGACCAAAACGTTCCGGCAATTTTTGCTGGAGGTAAAAGACAACACGCTGGCCGCTTTTGAACACGGGCAATATCCGTTTGAAGAGCTTGTCGAAAAGTTGGCGATCCAGCGAAACCGGAGCCGAAACCCGCTGTTCGACACCTTGTTCATTTTGCAAAACATGGATGCCGACCTGATCGAGCTGGATGGACTGACCGTGACGCCTTATGTGCCAGAGGGGGAAGTCGCCAAGTTCGATCTGTCGCTGGAAGCAAGCGAAAACCAGGCGGGACTTTCCTTCTGCTTCGAATTTTGCACCAAGCTGTTCGCACGCGAGACGATCGAGCGCATGTCGCTTCATTACTTGCAAATTTTGCAGGCAGTCAGCGCAAACACGGAGCAGGAGCTGGCGCAAATCGAGATGCTGACTGCGCATGAGAAGCAGGAGCTGCTCGTTCACTTCAACGACACGGCCGCCCTGTATCCAGCGGAGAGCACGCTGTCGCAGCTGTTTGAAGATCAGGCACAGAAAACTCCTGAGCAAACCGCCGTCGTCTTCGGTGACAAACGACTGACGTACCGCGAACTGAACGAGCGGGCCAACCAGCTCGCGCACACTTTGCGGGCAAAAGGCGTGCAGGCTGAGCAAAGCGTAGGGATCATGGCGCAAAGATCGTTGGAAATGGCGATCGGAATTATCGCTATTCTCAAAGCGGGCGGGGCGTATGTGCCGATCGATCCGGATTATCCGAATGAGCGGATTGCTTACATGCTGGAAGATTGCGAAGCCCGTCTGGTGCTGACCCAGCAGCAGCTCGCCGAAAAGATGACCGCAAACGTGGAATGCCTGTATCTGGATGAGGAGGGCAGCTACTCGCCTCAGACGGAAAACATCGAGCCGATCCATACCGCTGCTGATCTCGCTTACATCATCTACACATCCGGTACGACAGGCAGGCCAAAAGGCGTCATGGTAGAGCATCGGGGAATCGTCAACAGTGTGACGTGGAACAGGGACGAGTTTGCCCTTTCTGTCCGGGACAGTGGAACGCTGTCGCTATCTTTTGCCTTCGATGCCTTTGCCCTTACTTTCTTTACGTTGATTGTATCAGGCTCCACGGTCGTCCTGATGCCGGATCACGAAGCCAAAGATCCGATCGCGCTACGCAACCTGATTGCCGCTTGGGAATGCAGCTACGTCGTTTTCGTGCCCAGTATGTTCCAGGCGATATTGGAGTGCAGCACTCCGGCAGACATCCGCTCCATCCAGGCAGTCATGCTCGGGGGCGAAAAGCTGTCGCCGAAGCTTGTTCAGCTGTGCAAAGCGATGCATCCGCAGATGAGCGTGATGAATGCATACGGCCCGACGGAGAGCAGCGTCATGGCCACCTACCTGCGAGATACACAGCCAGATCAGCCGATCACCATCGGGCGGCCGATTGCCAACACCGCCATTTACATCGTAGACCAGCACCATCAACTGCTGCCTGTCGGGGTGGTAGGGGAAATCTGCATCGGCGGTCACGGCTTGGCGCGGGGCTATTGGAAAAAGCCGGAGCTTACTGCGGAGAAATTCGTGGCCAATCCAGCTGTTCCGGGAGAGCGCATGTACAAAACAGGCGATCTGGGCAGATGGCTCCACGACGGCACGATTGATTTTATAGGCCGCGTCGATGACCAAATCAAGGTGAGAGGATACCGGATTGAGGTCGGGGAGATTGAAGCGGTTTTGCTCGCTTACGATCAGACGAATGAAGCTATCGTCGTCGCTTATCAGGACGATCGCGGCGATTCCTATCTGGCTGCGTATGTCACGGGAAAAACGGCGATAGAGGAATCCGAGCTTCGCGCGCATCTGTTGCGAGAGCTTCCGGCCTACATGGTGCCGACCTACCTGATTCAACTGGACGCTTTCCCGCTCACGCCAAACGGCAAGGTCGACCGCAAGGCACTGCCCAAGCCGGAAGGAAAGCCTGCAACAGGAGCAGCTTATGTCGCACCCGCTACAGAAGTGGAGGCGAAGCTGGTCGCCATTTGGGAGAATGCGCTGGGGATTTCCGGCGTCGGGGTGTTGGATCACTTTTTTGAGCTGGGCGGTCATTCCTTGAAAGCGATGACGGTTGTGGCGCAAGTGCATCGCGAGTTTCAAATCGACCTTTTGCTGAAGCAGTTTTTTGCAGCGCCAACCATCCGGGACTTGGCCCGCTTGATCGAACATAGCGAACAGGCAGCCGGCGCCGCCATTCAACCGGCAGAGCCGCAAGCGTATTATCCGGTATCTTCTGCTCAGCAGCGGATGTACTTGCTCCATCAGCTTGAAGGTGCCGGAATCAGCTACAACACACCGGGCATCATCATGCTGGAAGGCAAGCTCGATCGCGAGCAATTGGCGAATGCGCTGCAAGCGTTGGTAGATCGTCACGATATTTTGCGGACGTCTTTTGAGATGGTCGGAGACGAGCTGGTGCAAAAAATTCATGACCGCGTGGCCGTGAACATGGAGTATGTGACGGCAGAAGAGCAGCAGATCGATGACCTTTTCCACGCGTTCGTCCGTCCGTTTGATCTTTCTGTGCCGCCATTGCTCCGCATGAGCCTGGTGAAACTCGCGGATGAGCGTCACCTGCTCCTGTACGACATGCACCATATTGCTGCCGATGCCGCATCGATCACGATCCTGTTCGATGAACTGGCTGAATTGTACCAGGGAAGAGAACTGCCGGAAATGCGCATCCAGTACAAAGATTTTGCTGTCTGGCAAAAAGCCTTGCATGAGTCGGATGCCTTCAAGCAGCAGGAAGCGTATTGGCTGAGCACGTTCGCTGGAAATATCACCGCTGTCGATGTGCCGACAGATTTTCCGCGCCCAGCCGTGAAAAGTTTTGCAGGGGGGCAAGTCACCCTGTCCATGGACCAAGAGCTGCTCAGTGCTTTGCACGAGTTGGCTGCGCATACGAATACGACGCTGTTTATGGTTTTGCTGGCCGCCTACAACGTGCTGCTCGCAAAATACGCTGGGCAAGACGACATCATCGTGGGAACGCCGATCTCCGGCAGGTCACGCGCCGAGCTTGCGCCTGTCGTCGGCATGTTCGTCCATACGCTGGCGATCCGCAACAAACCGACCGCCGAGAAGACATTCAAGCAGTTTTTGCAGGAGGTCAAGCAAAACGCGCTCGATGCTTTCGACCACCAGGACTACCCGTTTGAAAGCCTTGTGGAAAAGCTGGGCATTCCGCGCGATCCGGGGCGCAATCCGCTGTTTGACACCATGTTCATCCTGCAAAACGATGAGTTGCACGCAAAAACGCTGGATCAGCTCGTCTATCGCCCTTATGAATCGGACAGCGCGCTTGACGTGGCGAAATTCGACTTGTCGTTCCATCTGACCGAGCGGGAAACCGACCTGTTCTTGCGCCTGGAATACTGCACCAAGCTGTTCAAGCAACAAACGGTAGAACGAATGGCGCACCACTTCTTGCAAATTTTGCGAGCGGTCACGGCCAATCCGGAAAATGAATTGCAAGAGATCGAGATGCTGACAGCAGCAGAAAAGCAAATGCTGCTGGTGGCGTTCAACGATACGCACAGAGAATACCGGGCAGATCAAACAATCCAGCAACTTTTTGAAGAGCTGGCGGAAAAAATGCCTGAGCACACGGCGCTCGTATTCGAAGAAAAGCGCATGTCGTTCCGGGAGCTGAATGAAAGAGCGAACCAGCTCGCAGCCGTTTTGCGGGAAAAAGGAGTCGGGCCAGCGCAGATCGTCGCTTTGCTGGTAGAGCGTTCCGCCGAGATGGTCATTGCCACGCTTGCCACGTTAAAAGCGGGCGGCGCCTTTTTGCCCGTCGATCCTGATTATCCGGAAGAGCGAATCCGCTACATGCTGGAGGACAGCCAGGCAAAACTGGTGGTGACCCATGCGCACTTGCTGCACAAAGTGAGCAGTCAGTCCGAAGTCGTTGATGTGGATGACCCTGGAAGCTACGCAACACAGACAGACAACCTGCCGTGCGCAAACACACCGTCTGATTTGGCTTATATCATTTACACGTCCGGTACGACGGGCAAGCCAAAAGGCGTCATGCTGGAGCACAAAGGGGTAGCGAATCTGCAAGCGGTATTTGCCCATCATCTAGGCGTCACGCCGCAAGATCGGGCAGGGCATTTTGCCAGCATCTCGTTTGACGCATCGGTGTGGGATATGTTTGGCCCGTTGCTGTCGGGAGCGACCTTGTACGTCTTGTCCCGAGACGTCATCAACGATTTTCAACGATTCGCCGAATACGTTCGCGATAACGCGATCACCTTCCTCACTTTGCCGCCGACGTACGCGATTTATCTGGAGCCGGAGCAGGTGCCGTCGTTACGCACCCTGATTACAGCCGGATCGGCTTCCTCCGTTGCATTGGTGGATAAATGGAAAGAAAAAGTCACCTATGTCAATGGATACGGCCCAACAGAGAGCACCGTTTGCGCGACACTGTGGAAAGCCAAACCGGATGAGCCAGTCGAAACGATCACGATTGGCAAACCGATTCAGAACACCAAGCTGTACATCGTGGATGACCAGTTGCAGTTGAAAGCGCCGGGGCAGATGGGAGAACTGTGCATCAGCGGCTTGTCGCTGGCGAGAGGCTATTGGAATCGTCCAGAGCTGACCGCCGAGAAGTTCGTCGACAACCCGTTTGTGCCAGGAACAAAGATGTACCGGACAGGCGACCTGGCAAGATGGCTGCCAGATGGAACTATCGAGTATCTGGGCAGAATCGATCACCAAGTGAAAATTCGCGGACATCGTGTGGAACTCGGCGAAGTGGAAAGCGTGCTGCTGCGGTATGACACGGTCAAAGAGGCAGCTGCCATCACACATGAGGACGACCGCGGCCAAGCTTACTTGTGCGCCTACTACGTAGCGGAGGGAGAAGCCACGCCTGCGCAACTTCGAGCCTATATGGAAAACGAGTTGCCGAACTACATGGTTCCCGCCTTCTTTATCCAGTTGGAAAAGATGCCGCTGACACCGAATGACAAGATTGACCGAAAAGCGCTGCCGAAGCCGAACCAGGAGGAGAACCGGACTGAGCAATATGCAGCGCCGCAAACCGAGCTGGAACAGTTGCTGGCTGGCATCTGGGCAGATGTACTGGGGATCAAGCAAGTCGGGACGCAAGACAACTTCTTTGAATTGGGCGGCGATTCGATTAAAGCGATCCAGGTATCCACCCGCCTGAATGCGTCAGGCTGGACGCTTGCGATGAAAGAACTGTTCCAGTACCCGACGATTGAAGAAGCTGCTCTGCGCGTCATCCCGAACAGCCGAGAGAGCGAGCAGGGTGTCGTAGAAGGCGAGATTGCCTTGACACCGATCCAGAAATGGTTCTTCGCGAACAACTTCACGGATCGTCACCATTGGAATCAGGCTGTCATGCTGTTTCGCGAGGACGGCTTTGACGAGGGACTCGTGCGGCAAGCGTTCCAGCAAATCGTCGAGCATCACGATGCGCTGCGCATGGTCTACAAGCAAGAGGACGGGGCGATCAAGCAAATCAACCGCGGGCTGACCGACGAGCGCTTCCGTTTCTACTCTTATGACTTGAAAAATCACGCGAACAGCGAAGCTCGCATCCTGGAGCTGTCTGATCAGATCCAGAGCAGCATCGATTTGGAGCACGGCCCACTCGTTCACGTGGCTCTGTTCGCCACAAAAGACGGGGATCATTTGCTGGTCGCGATCCACCATCTTGTCGTGGATGGCGTCTCCTGGCGCATTTTGTTCGAAGATTTTTCCTCAGCCTACTCGCAGGCTCTCCATCAGCAGGAGATCGTCTTGCCGAAAAAGACGGACTCCTTCAAAGACTGGGCGGCTCAATTGCAAAAGTACGCGGACAGCGACGAGCTGTTGCGGGAAGTGGCATATTGGCACAACTTGGAGACTACAACGACGACTGCGGCACTGCCAACAGATTTTGTCACGGCAGATCGCAAGCAAAAACATACGCGGACACTGTCGTTCGCGTTGACAGTCCCGCAGACAGAAAACCTTTTGCGTCACGTTCATCATGCCTATCACACAGAGATGAACGACCTGCTGCTGACAGCGCTCGGCTTGGCCGTAAAAGACTGGGCACATACGAATGGCGTCGTCATCAATCTGGAAGGCCATGGGCGCGAAGACATCCAGAACGAAATGAACGTCACGCGCACGATTGGCTGGTTCACTTCGCAATATCCGGTGGTGCTCGACATGGAAAAAGCCGAGGACTTGCCGTACCAGATCAAGCAAACCAAAGAAAACTTGCGACGGATTCCGAAAAAAGGGATCGGCTACGAGATTTTGCGCACGCTGACGACAAGCCAGTTGCAGCCGCCATTAGCCTTTACGCTGCGGCCGGAAATCAGCTTTAACTATCTCGGTCAATTCGAGTCGGACGGAAAAACAGGCGGGTTTACATTCTCGCCGCTCGGAACAGGGCAGTTGTTCAGCCCGGAATCGGAGCGAGTGTTCCTGCTGGACATTTCCGCCATGATCGAGGACGGCGAGCTGCGGATCAGCGTGGGGTACAGCCGTCTCCAATATGAGGAAAAAACGATTGCCAGCCTGGCAGACAGCTACCGGAAGCACTTGCTAGGCATCATCGAGCATTGCATGGCAAAAGAAGAAGGCGAGTACACCCCGAGCGACCTGGGGGATGAAGAGCTGTCCATGGAGGAGCTGGAAAACATCCTGGAATGGATTTGACCCGGCGACAACAAAATTGATTTTCCTCCAATAAAAGTGGGGCACGCGGCGCTTTTATTGGAGGAACCCTCTTTGAACCGATAAATCACAGAGTTGAGGTGCCAAATGAAAAAGCAGGAAAACATCGCAAAAATTTACCCGCTAACCCCATTGCAAGAGGGTATGTTGTTTCACGCTGTCACAGACACGGGCAGCAGCGCCTATTGCCTCCAGATGTCTGCAACGATCGAGGGCGATTTTCACCTGCCGCTTTTTGAAAAGAGTCTGAACAAGCTCGTGGAAAACTACGAAGTATTGCGCACGGCTTTTGTATACCAAAACATGCAGCGACCTCGCCAAGTCGTGTTCAAGGAAAGAAAAGTGACCGTTCCTTGCGAAAACATCGCGCATTTGCCAAGCGCAGAGCAGGACGCGTACATACAAGCGTACACGAAGCAACATCATGCATTCGACCTGACAAAAGACAACTTGATGAAAGCAGCCATTTTTCAAACGGCCGAGAACAAGTACCGATTGGTTTGGGCCTTCCATCATATTATCGTGGACGGTTGGACATTGGGCGTCTTGCTGCATAAGCTGCTGACCTATTACGCAGCGCTGCGAAAAGGCGAGCCGATTCCGCGGGAAGCGACGAAGCCGTACAGCGAATATATCAAGTGGCTGGATAAGCAAAACAAGGACGAGGCCCTCGCTTATTGGCAAAACTACCTGGCAGGGTATGACCATCAGGCTGCTTTTCCGAAAAAGAAGCTTGGAACGGAAGCAAGCCGCTATGAACATGTCGAGGCGATGTTCACGATCGCTCCCGAGAAGACGCAGCAGCTGATCCAGATCGCGAACCAAAATCAGGCGACGATGAGCAGCGTGTTTCAAGCTCTTTGGGGCATTTTGGCCAGCACATACAAAAATGCGGACGATGTCGTTTTCGGCTCGGTCGTATCAGGCCGCCCGCCGCAAATCCAAGGAATTGAGAGCATGGTCGGCTTGTTCATCAACACGATTCCGACCCGCGTCCAGACGAACAAACAACAGACGTTCAGCGAGCTGCTGCAAACCGTGCAAAAGCAAGCCCTGGCGTCTGCCACCTACGATTTCGCGCCGCTGTACGAAATTCAGAGCACAACAGTGCTGAAACAGGAATTGATCGATCATTTGGTCACGTTTGAAAATTACCCCGATCATTCGATGAAGCATCTGGAAGAATCATTAGGGTTTCAATTCACCGTAGAAAGCGGAGATGAGCAGACCTCCTATGATTTGAACGTGGTCGTCGCCCTCGCTCCCT
Organism: Brevibacillus sp.; assembly: GCF_003521185.1. Lineage (NCBI taxonomy): Bacteria > Bacillati > Bacillota > Bacilli > Caryophanales > Paenibacillaceae > Brevibacillus > Brevibacillus sp. Next base: position 36,671 of record NZ_DOTK01000048.1, on the reverse strand, counting down.
CGAACGAGCTGTACGTGAAGCTAAGCTACAATGCCGCGGTGTATGAATCGTCATTCGTAAACAGAATCGAAGGGCATCTCCGCACCGTCATCGACCAGGTGATCGGCAATCCGCATGTACACCTGCACGAGATCGGCATCATCACCGAAGAGGAAAAGCAGCAACTGCTCGTCGCCTACAACGACACGGCTGCTGAATATCCGCGGGACAAAACGATTTTCGAGCTGATCGCGGAACAAGCGAGCCGGACACCAGCGAAAGCAGCAGTTGTTTGCGGCGAGGACACCCTGACCTATCAGGAGCTGATGGAGCGTTCTGCCCAGCTTGCCAATGCTTTGCGCGAAAAAGGAATCGCCAGCGGCAGCATCGTCTCGATTATGGCGGAACATTCACTGGAGCTGATCGTGGCGATCATGGCTGTCTTGCGGTCAGGTGCTGCCTACTTGCCGATTGATCCCGAGTACCCGCAAGATCGCATCCAGTATTTGCTCGATGACAGCCAGACCACGCTGCTGTTAACCCAGTCGCATCTGCAACCAAACATCCGGTTTGCAGGCAGCGTGCTTTATTTGGACGATCGTTCCTTGTACGAAGGCGGCAGCACATCCTTCGCACCCGAGAGCAAGCCTGATGATTTGGCGTACATGATCTACACTTCCGGTTCTACCGGCAATCCAAAAGGGGCGATGATTACTCATCAAGGCCTGGTCAATTACATCTGGTGGGCCAACAAGGTGTACGTCCAAGGCGAAGCGGTGGACTTTCCGCTGTACTCATCTATTTCGTTCGATTTGACCGTCACCTCGATCTTCACGCCGCTTCTGTCCGGCAACACGATTCATGTGTACAGAGGGGCAGACAAGGTACAGGTCATTTTGGACATCATCAAAGATAACAAAGTCGGGATCATCAAGCTGACGCCGACACACCTGAAGCTGATTGAACACATCGACGGCAAGGCCAGCAGCATCAGACGGTTCATCGTCGGCGGCGAGAACTTGCCGACAAAGCTGGCGAAGCAAATATACGACCATTTCGGAGAGAACGTGCAAATTTTCAACGAGTACGGACCGACCGAAACCGTTGTCGGTTGCATGATTTACTTGTATGACCCGCAAACAACGACCCAGGAGTCGGTGCCAATCGGTGTCCCGGCAGACAACGTCCAGCTTTATTTGCTCGATGCTTCCATGCAGCCGGTGCCCGTCGGCTCGCTTGGCGAAATGTACATAGCCGGAGACGGCGTAGCCAAAGGGTATTTCAACAGACCGGAGCTGACGAAGGAAAAGTTTATCGACAACCCGTTCCGTCCGGGAACCAAAATGTATCGAACAGGCGACCTGGCAAAATGGCTGCCTGATGGAAACATGGAGTATGCAGGCAGAATGGACTATCAAGTGAAGATTCGCGGCCATCGGATCGAGATGGGCGAAATCGAAACGCGCCTGACGCAGCATGAGGCGGTCAAGGAAGCGGTCGTGATCGTGGAAAAGGATGAGAGCGGCCAAAACGTGTTGTACGCGTACCTTGTTTCCGAGCGGGAACTGACGGTAGCTGAGCTGAGAGAATTTTTGGGGCGCACGCTGCCTTCCTATATGATTCCTTCCTTCTTTATTCGCTTGGCGGAAATTCCGCTGACCGCGAACGGAAAAGTAGAGCGAAAAAAATTGCCGAAGCCAGCTGGCGCAGTCGTTACAGGCACCGCGTATGCAGCTCCGCAAAATGAAATCGAGGCAAAGCTGGCCGAGATATGGCAGCAAGTGCTGGGCATAAGCCAGGTAGGGATTCACGACGATTTCTTTGACTTGGGCGGACACTCGTTGAAGGCGATGACTGTCGTTTTCCAAGTCTCGAAAGCGCTGGAAGTGGAATTGCCCGTAAAGGCCTTGTTCGAACATCCAACCGTTGCGGAGCTGGCCCGCTTCCTTTCGCGGTCGGAAAAAACCGAGTACACCGCGATTCAACCCGTGGCAGCGCAGGAGTTTTACCCGGTTTCATCTGCGCAAAAAAGAATGTATATCCTGCAACAGTTCGAAGGCAACGGAATCAGCTACAACATTTCGGGTGCGATTCTCCTGGAAGGAAAGCTGGACTACGCCCGGTTTGCCAGCGCTGTGCAACAGCTGGCAGAGCGCCACGAAGCTTTGCGCACCTCGTTCCACCGGATCGACGGCGAGCCTGTGCAAAAAGTGCACGAGGAAGTAGAAGTGCCGCTTTTCATGCTGGAGGCTCCCGAAGACCAGGCGGAGAAAATCATGCGCGAGTTTGTCCGTCCGTTTGATCTCGGGGTCGCTCCGCTGATGCGAACAGGTTTGCTCAAGCTGGGCAAAGACCGCCATTTGTTTTTGCTCGACATGCACCATATCATCTCGGACGGCGTTTCTTCGCAAATTTTGCTGCGTGAATTTGCCGAGTTGTACCAGGGAGCAGACTTGCAGCCGCTTTCGCTGCAATACAAAGATTTCGCTGCTTGGCAAAATGAGCTGTTTCAGACGGAGGCATACAAGAAGCAGGAGCAGCACTGGCTGAACACGTTTGCTGATGAAATTCCGCTCTTGAACCTGCCGACTGACTATCCGCGCCCTAGCGTGCAAAGCTTTGCAGGCGATCTCGTCCTTTTTGCCGCCGGAAAAGAACTGCTGGAGCGGTTGCAACAGGTAGCGTCAGAAACAGGCACCACCTTGTACATGATTTTGCTTGCCGCCTACAATGTGCTGCTGTCCAAGTATACCGGCCAGGAAGACATCATCGTCGGGACGCCTGTCGCTGGACGTTCCCATGCGGACGTGGAAAACATCATGGGCATATTCGTGAACACATTGGCGCTGCGCAACCAGCCTGCCAGCAGCAAAACGTTTGCGCAATTTTTGCAGGAAGTCAAGCAAAACGCGCTTGCAGCCTATGACCATCAAGATTATCCATTTGAAGAACTCGTGGAAAAACTGGCGATTCAGCGGGATATTAGCCGAAATCCGTTGTTTGACACGTTGTTTTCTTTGGAAAACGCGAACCAGCAGTCGCTTGCCATCGCCGAGCTGACAGCGTCGCCCTATGAGCTGTTCAACAAAATTTCCAAGTTTGATCTTGCTTTGAACGCAAGCGAATCGCCAGCGGACATTCAGTTCCAGCTCACATTCGCAACCAAGCTGTTCAAGAAAGAAACGGTCGAGCGAATGGCCCGGCATTACCTGGAAATTTTGCGCTGGATCAGTGAGCAGCCAACGGCAAGCCTCGCGGACATCGACATGATGACGGAAGCGGAAAAACGCACACTCCTTCTGAACGTGAACGATACGTTTGTCGAGCGGACTGCCGCGACCGCCTTGCATCAATTAGTGGAGGAGCAAGCAGCACGCACGCCTGATGAAGTGGCCGTCGTGTACGAAGAATATGCCTTGACCTATCGCGAGCTGAACGCCAGGGCGAACCAGCTGGCCCGTTTGCTGCGCAGTCACGGAACCGGACCAGATACGTTGATCGGCATTATGGTGGACCGTTCGCCAGGCATGGTCGTCGGGATGCTGGCTGTGCTCAAAGCAGGCGGCGCGTACACGCCAATCGACCCAAGCTATCCGCCAGAACGAATCCAGTACATGCTCAGCGACAGCCAGGCGCCGATTTTGCTGACGCAGCGTCATTTGCAGGAGCTGGCTGCTTATCAAGGGGAGATCATCGACGTAGACGAGGAAGCGATTTACACCGGAGCCGACACGAACCTGGACAACGTCGCTGGCAAAGACGACTTGGCCTATGTGATCTACACATCGGGATCGACGGGCAATCCGAAAGGCGTCATGATCTCCCATCAGGCGATTTGCAATCACATGTTGTGGATGAGAGAGACGTTCCCGCTGACGACCGAGGATGCTGTCCTGCAAAAAACGCCGTTCAGCTTCGACGCTTCCGTATGGGAGTTTTATTTGCCGCTCATCACCGGAGGACAACTGGTGTTGGCAAAGCCGGACGGGCATCGCGACATCGCCTACATGACTCGTCTCATTCGAGATGAGAAAATCACGACCTTGCAGATGGTTCCGTCCTTGCTGGATCTGGTCATGACCGACCCGGGCTGGAGCGCATGCACGAGCTTGCAGCGAGTGTTCTGCGGCGGGGAAGCATTGACGCCTGCCCTCGTCTCGCGTTTTTACGAGACACAGCAAGCTCAGTTGATCAACTTGTACGGCCCTACAGAGACAACCATCGATGCGACTTATTGGCCTTGCCCGCGCCAGCAGGAATACAGCGCAATTCCGATCGGCAAACCGATCGACAACGTCCGGCTGTATGTCGTCAATGCCAGCAACCAGCTTCAGCCAGTAGGCGTAGCGGGAGAGCTGTGCATTGCCGGAGACGGTTTGGCCCGCGGCTATTGGCAGCGCGAGGAGCTGACGAAAGCAAGTTTTGTCGACAACCCGTTTGAGCCGGGCGGCACCATGTACCGTACCGGAGACATGGTCCGCTATTTGCCAGATGGCCATATCGAGTATTTGGGACGCATCGACCATCAAGTCAAAATCAGAGGTCACCGCATCGAGCTGGGGGAAATCGAAGCCACGCTTTTGCAGCATGAAGCGGTCAAAGCGGTCGTCGTCATGGCCCGCCAGGATGGCAAAGGGCAAAACAGCCTGTACGCCTATGTCGTAGCGGAGCAGGACATCCAGACAGCGGAGCTGAGAACGTACCTGTCTGCCACCTTGCCAGCCTACATGGTTCCGTCCGCTTTTGTTTTCTTGGAGCAGCTGCCGCTTTCAGCGAACGGCAAAGTGGATCGCAAGGCATTGCCTCAACCGGAGGATGCCGCCGCCTCTGCTGCCGTGTATGTGGCGCCGCGCAACGAATGGGAAGCCAAGCTCGCAGCGATATGGGAAAGTGTGCTTGGAGTCGAGCCGATCGGGGTTCACGATCATTTCTTTGAACTGGGCGGACATTCTTTGAAAGCGATGCACGTCATTTCTTTGCTCCAGCGCAGCTTCCAGGTGGACGTACCGTTGAAAGTCCTGTTTGAATCGCCAACGATCGCGGGCCTGGCCCCACTTGTTGCGGCTGCCCGCAAAGGCACGTACACAGCGATCCCCCCTGTCGAAAAGCAGGAGTATTACCCGGTTTCCGCGGCACAGAAGCGAATGTTCATTCTGCAGCAAATGGAAGGAGCAGGTATCAGCTACAACATGCCAGGCTTCATGTATCTCGACGGCAAGCTGGATACAGAGCGGCTGCAACAGGCGCTGAAAAGTTTGGTGCAACGCCACGAATCGTTGCGCACCTCGTTCCACTCCGTGCAAGGCGAGACGGTTCAGCGTGTGCATGACGATGTCGATCTGGCCATCTCGTTTGGCGAAGCGACCGAAGCAGAGACCCGGCAAATAGCCGAGCAGTTTATCCAGCCGTTCGATCTGGGAACAGCCCCGCTGTTGCGTGCCGGACTCATCAAGCTGGCGCCGGAACGCCACCTGTTCATGCTCGATTTGCACCATATTGTCGTCGATGGCGTCTCCATCGGCCTGCTCATCGAGGAATTTGCCCAGCTCTATCACGGGGAAGAGCTGCCAGCGCTGCGCATTCAGTACAAAGATTTTGCCAAGTGGCAGCAGGACTGGTTCCAGACCGAGGAATTTGCCGAGCAGGAAGCCTACTGGCTCAACACCTTTACGGGAGAAATCCCCGTGCTTAATCTGCCGACGGATTATCCAAGACCGTCTGTGAAAAGCTTTGCGGGAGATCGCTTCGTCTTTGGCTCCGGCACTGCTTTGCCAAAACAATTGCATCAGCTCGCCCAAGAGACAGGCACGACGCTCTACATGGTTCTGTTGGCCGCCTACAACGTGCTCCTGTCCAAATACTCCAGGCAAGAGGACATCATCGTCGGCGCTCCTACGGCTGGCAGGTCCCATGCCGAAACGGAGTCCATCGTCGGAATGTTTGTCAACACACTGGCCTTGCGCAACGAGCCAGCCGGGGGCAAAACTTTCCGCGACTTTTTGGCCGAAGTGAAAATCAATACGTTGGGAGCGTTTGAGCATCAAGATTATCCGCTCGATGAACTCGTCGACAAGCTGGACATGCAACGGGATTTGAGCCGCAACCCTTTGTTTGACACGGTTTTCATTTTGCAAAACATGGAGCAAAAGCCGTTCGAAATGGAGCAGTTGACGATTACTCCTTATTCGGCAGAGGTGAAACAGGCCAAGTTTGACCTGTCGCTGGAGGCGTACGAAGAAAACGCGGAAATCATCTTTAGCCTGGATTACAGCACCAAGCTGTTTTCGCGCGAGACGATCGAAAAAATAGCGACCCATTTTATCCAAATCTTGCGGGCGGTCATTGCGGAACCGGAAATGCCGTTGTCCGAGATCACCATGCTCACAGAGGCGGAAAAGCAGCGCTTGCTGGTCGACTTCAACGGTGCGCACAAAGATTTTCCGCAAAACAAAACGCTTCAGGCGCTTTTTGAAGAACAAGCGGAAAAGTCGCCGCAGGCAACAGCCGTGGAAATCAGCGGGCAGCCCCTGTCCTATCAGGAGCTGAATGAGCGAGCCAACCAGCTTGCCGCTACGCTGCGGGAGCGGGGAGTACAGCCTGACCAACCTGTAGGGATTATGGCGAACCGCTCTGTGGAGATGGTCGTCGGCATCCTCGCCATCTTGAAAGCAGGCGGAGCTTACGTGCCGATCGACCCGGAATATCCGGAGGAGCGTGTCGCCTACATGCTGACGGATTGCCAAGCCCGCCTGGTGCTGACGCAAAAGCATCTGGGAGCGAAGCTTGGTTCCAGCGTGACCGCGGAATGCCTGTATCTCGACGACGAGAGCAACTATGGTGTGCACCGCTCGAATTTGCAGCCGATCAATACCGCTTCCGATCTGGCTTACATCATCTACACATCGGGTACGACTGGCAAGCCAAAAGGGGTCATGGTCGAGCACCGGGGCATCGTCAACAACGTGCTGTGGAAGAAAGCGGAGTACCAAATGAAGGTTGGCGACAGAAGCTTGCTGTCTCTGTCCTTTGCCTTTGACGCTTTCGTTCTGTCCTTCTTTACGCCTGTGCTTTCCGGGGCAACTGTCGTACTGGCGGAGGATGAAGAAGCCAAGGACCCAGTCTCTTTGAAAAAGCTCATCGCCGCTTCGCGCTGCACCTTGATGACAGGCGTGCCGAGCTTGTTCCAGGCCATTCTGGAATGCAGCACGCCAGCGGATATCCGTCCGCTGCAAACCGTCACACTCGGCGGAGAAAAAATTACGGCGCAGCTTGTTGAAAAATGCAAGCAGCTGAATCCCGATCTGGTCATCGTCAACGAGTACGGCCCGACAGAAAGCAGTGTCGTCGCCACCTGGCAGCGCCTTGCGGGTCCGGATGCTGCCATCACCATCGGGCGGCCGATTGCCAACACCAGCCTGTACATCGTGAACCAATATCACCAGCTACAGCCAATCGGCGTGGTCGGGGAGATTTGCATCGGCGGCCGCGGCTTGGCACGAGGCTATTGGAACAAGCCAGCGCTCACGGAAGAGAAGTTCGTTTCCCATCCGTTTGCGGCAGGCGAGCGCATGTACAAGACGGGCGATCTTGGCAAGTGGCTCCCGGACGGAACGATTGAATACATTGGGCGCATCGACGAACAGGTCAAAGTCCGAGGCTACCGAATTGAAATCGGCGAGATCGAGTCGGCTCTGCTGGCTGCGGAAAAGCTGACAGCGGCTGTTGTGGTCGTCTATGAGGATCAGCTTGGCCAGTCGGCTCTGGCAGCGTATTTTACCGCCGACGAACAGCTTGATGTCACGAAGCTGTGGTCGCATCTGTCGAAGCGACTCCCGTCGTACATGATTCCTGCGCATTTTGTGCAGCTCGATCAGCTTCCGCTTACGCCAAACGGCAAAGTCGACAAGAAAGCCTTGCCGAAGCCAGAAGGCAAGCCCGTAACCGAAGCGCAATATGTCGCGCCGACAAATGCGGTGGAAAGCAAGCTGGCAGAGATTTGGGAACGCGTGCTCGGGGTTAGCGGCATCGGCATTCTCGACAACTTTTTCCAGATCGGCGGACATTCCTTGAAAGCGATGGCTGTCGCTGCACAGGTGCATCGCGAGTATCAGGTTGAGCTTCCGCTGAAAGTGCTGTTCGCGCAGCCTACGATCAAGGCGTTGGCCCAGTATGTCGCCACGAGCGGAAAAGAGACGTATGTGCCGATCGAGCCTGCACCGTTGCAAGAGTATTATCCTGTTTCATCTGCGCAAAAGCGGATGTATGTCCTGCGCCAGTTTGCGGACACAGGCACGGTTTATAACATGCCGAGCGCGTTGTATATCGAAGGCGATCTGGATCGGAAGCGTTTTGAAGCCGCCATCCACGGATTGGTCGAGCGGCACGAATCGCTGCGCACATCCTTCCACACCGTAAATGGCGAGCCTGTCCAGCGCGTACACGAGCATGTCGAGCTGAATGTGCAGTACGCGGAAGTGACGGAAGCGCAAGTGGAGCCAACCGTCGAGTCGTTCGTGCAAGCATTTGATCTGACAAAAGCTCCGCTATTGCGGGTCGGACTTTTCAAGCTGGCAGCGAAACGGCATCTGTTCCTGCTGGATATGCATCACATCATCTCGGATGGCGTCTCGGCCGGAATCATTATGGAAGAGTTCTCGAAGCTGTATCGAGGCGAAGAACTGCCTGCGCTTTCCGTCCATTACAAAGATTTCGCCGTCTGGCAGTCTGAACTGTTCCAGAGCGACGTCTATACCGAGCATGAAAACTACTGGCTGAACGCGTTTTCTGGCGACATTCCGGTGCTTAACTTGCCAGCCGATTTTTCTCGTCCGCTGACACAGAGCTTTGAAGGAGATTGCGTTTCGTTCCAGGCAGACAAAGCGTTGCTGGACGATCTTCACAAGCTCGCTCAGGAGAGCCAATCGACGTTGTTCATGGTATTGCTGGCGGCTTACAATGTGCTGCTTGCCAAGTACAGCGGACAGGAAGACATCGTCGTCGGCACACCGATTGCGGGCAGATCGCACGCCGATATCGAGAACGTTCTGGGGATGTTTGTCAACACGCTCGCTTTGCGCAACTATCCGGTCGAGACGAAACACTTCCAGGCATTTTTGGAAGAGGTCAAGCAAAATACGCTGCAAGCATACGCCCATCAAGATTATCCGTTCGAAGCACTGGTCGAAAAGCTGGACATCCAGCGGGATCTCAGCCGCAATCCGCTGTTTGACACCATGTTTATTTTGCAAAACCTGGACCAAAAAGCTTACGAGCTGGATGGGCTGAAACTGGAGGCATATCCGGCACAAGCAGGCAACGCCAAATTCGATCTCACGCTGGAAGCGCACGAGGACGAGACAGGCATTCATTTTGCGCTCGTCTACTCGACCAAATTGTTCCAGCGAGAATCAATCGAAAGAATGGCGGGTCACTTCCTGCAAGTGCTGCGCCAAGTCGTTGCCGACCAAGCAACTGCCTTGCGCGAGATCAGCCTGCTCAGCGAGGAAGAGCGCCGAATTGTGACCGTTGATTTCAACAACACGTTTGCCGCGTATCCGCGCGATCTGACGATTCAGGAGCTGTTCGAGCAGCAGGCAGCAAAAACTCCGGAGCATGCAGCGGTCGTGATGGACGGACAGATGCTGACGTATCGGGAGCTGAACGAAAAAGCGAACCAGCTCGCCCATGTCCTTCGTCAAAACGGAGTCGGGAAAGAGAGCATCGTCGGTCTGCTCGCAGATCGTTCGCTGGAAATGATTACAGGCATCATGGGGATTCTCAAAGCGGGCGGCGCCTACCTGGGACTGGACCCGGAGCATCCGTCCGAACGCCTGGCTTACATGTTGGAAGATGGCGGCGTGAAAGTTGTCCTCGTGCAAAAGCACTTGCTGCCGCTCGTCGGCGAAGGGCTGATGCCAATCGTTTTGGAAGAGGAGAGCCTGCGCCCGGAAGATTGCGGCAATCCGGCGATTGTCAACGGTGCGAGTGACCTGGCTTATGTGATGTACACCTCAGGCTCTACAGGCAAGCCAAAAGGAGTCATGGTCGAGCATCGCAACGTCACCCGCTTGGTCATGCATACGAATTACGTGCAAGTGCGCGAGAGCGACCGGATGATTCAAACCGGCGCGATTGGCTTCGACGCCATGACATTTGAGATTTTTGGAGCCTTGCTGCACGGGGCCAGCCTGTATTTGGTGAGCAAGGACGTCTTGCTGGATGCCGAAAAGCTGGGCGACTTCCTGCGGACGAATCAGATTACGACCATGTGGCTGACCTCGCCGCTCTTCAACCAGCTTTCGCAAGACAATCCGGCGATGTTTGACAGCTTGCGCGCCTTGATCGTCGGTGGCGAAGCGTTGTCGCCGAAGCACATCAACCGGGTAAAAAGTGCCCTTCCTGACCTGGAAATCTGGAACGGATACGGCCCGACCGAAAACACGACCTTCTCGACGTGCTATTTGATTGAGCAGCATTTTGAAGAGCAGATTCCGATCGGCAAGCCGATTGCAAACTCCACCGCGTATATCGTCGACGGCAACAATCAGCCGCAGCCGATCGGCGTACCGGGTGAACTGTGCGTCGGTGGTGACGGTGTCGCAAGAGGCTATGTGAACAAGCCGGAATTAACCGCCGAAAAGTTTGTGCCCAATCCGTTTGCGCCTGGCGAAACGATGTATCGCACCGGAGATTTGGCGAGATGGCTGCCGGATGGGACGATTGAGTATTTGGGCCGAATCGACCAGCAGGTCAAAATCAGGGGATACCGGATCGAGCTTGGGGAAATCGAGACGGTCTTGTCCCAGCAGGCACAAGTAAAAGAAGCAGTCGTGGCCGTGATCGAGGAGGCGAACGGGCAAAAAGCTCTCTGCGCTTACTTTGTGCCAGAACAGGCCGTCGACGCCGCAGAGCTGCGAGAAGCGATGTCCAAACAATTGCCTGGCTACATGGTCCCTGCTTACTATGTGCAAATGGAAAAGCTGCCGTTGACCGCGAACGGAAAGGTCGACCGCCGGGCATTGCCGCAGCCATCCGGCGAGCGGACGACAGGAAGCGCCTTTGTCGCTGCGCAAAATGATACCGAAGCGAAGCTGCAACAGATTTGGCAAGAAGTTTTGGGCATTCCGGCAATCGGCATTCACGACAACTTCTTTGAAATCGGCGGTCATTCCTTGAAGGCGATGAACGTCATCACGCAAGTCCATAAAACATTCCAGGTGGAGCTGCCGTTAAAAGCGCTGTTTGCCACTCCGACGATCCATGAGTTGGCTGCGCATATTGCCGAGAGCGCATTCGAGCAGTTCGAGACGATCCAGCCAGTCGAGCCTGCCGCGTTTTATCCCGTGTCGTTTGCCCAAAAGCGAATGTACATCCTGCATCAGTTCGAAGGAAGCGGGATCAGCTACAACGTGCCGAGTGTGCTGGTGCTGGAAGGCAAGCTCGATTATGACCGCTTTGCTGCTGCCATCCAGAGCCTGGTTAAACGGCATGAATCTTTGCGCACCTCGTTCCATTCGGTAAACGGGGAACCGCTGCAACGAGTACATCCGGATGTCGAGCTGCCTGTCCGCCTTTTGGAGGCGACAGAAGATCAGAGCGAATCGCTCATCCAGGAGCTAATCCAGCCGTTTGATCTGGAGATAGCCCCGTTGTTCAGAGTGAATCTGATCAAGCTTGGCGCAGAGCGGCACTTGTTCTTCATGGATATGCACCACATTATTTCCGATGGCGTATCGCTTGCGGTCATCGTCGAGGAAATTGCCAGCTTGTATGCAGGAAAACAGCTTTCCGACCTGCGCATCCAGTACAAAGACTTTGCTGTGTGGCAGACCAAGCTGGCTCAGTCGGATCGCTTCCAAAAACAGGAGGATTTTTGGACCCGGACGTTTGCCGGGGAGATTCCTTTGCTGAATCTGCCCCATGATTATCCAAGACCTTCTGTGCAGAGCTTTGACGGTGACACGGTCGCGCTTGGCACCGGACATCACCTGCTGGAACAACTGCGCAAGCTCGCTGCCGAGACTGGCACGACCTTGTTCATGGTGCTGCTGGCTGCCTACCATGTGTTGCTCTCCAAGTACGCCGGACAGGAAGAAATCGTCGTCGGCACACCGATCGCAGGCCGCTCGCACGCAGATGTCGAGCGCATTGTCGGGATGTTCGTCAACACGCTCGCTTTGAAAAATACGGCCGCTGGCAGCCTGAGCTTCCGCGCCTTTTTGGAAGACGTGAAGCAAAATGCGCTCCATGCCTTCGAGCATCAAGACTATCCGTTCGAGCATCTGGTCGAGAAGCTGCAAGTGCGGCGCGATCTGAGCAGAAACCCGCTGTTTGATACGATGTTCAGCCTGGGGCTTGCCGAATCAGCCGAAGGAGAAGTAGCGGATCTGAAAGTGTCGCCTTATCCGGTGAACGGCCACATCGCCAAATTCGACCTTTCCCTGGATGCGATGGAAAAACAGGATGGACTTCTTGTTCAATTCAGCTATTGCACGAAGCTGTTCGCAAAAGAAACGGTTGATCGACTGGCCGCCCATTACGTTCAGCTTTTGCAAACAATCACAGCCGATCCCGACATCGAGCTCGCCCGGATCAGCGTGTTGTCCAAAGCAGAGACGGAGCACATGCTGCACAGCTTCCTCGCAACCAAAACAGCCTATCCGACGGACAAAACGTTCCAGAAGCTGTTCGAGGAGCAAGTGGAAAAAACACCGAACGAGATTGCCGTTCTGTTCGGCAATGAACAGCTGACCTATCAGGAGTTGAATGCAAAAGCAAACCAGCTCGCCCGCGTCCTGCGGCGAAAAGGCGTCAAGCCGGAGAGCACCGTCGGCATCCTCGTAGACCGCTCGCTCTACATGGTCATCGGCATGCTGGCCGTGTTGAAAGCAGGCGGAACATTCGTCCCGATTGATCCGGACTACCCGCTGGAGCGCCAAGCGTTCATGCTCGAAGACAGCGAGGCGAAGCTGCTGCTCACCTTGCAAAAAATGAACAGTCAAGTTGCCTTCCCTTATGAAACCTTTTATCTGGATACAGAGACAGTGGATCAGGAGGAGACGGGCAATCTGGAGCACGTTGCGCAGCCGGAGAACGTCGCTTACATCATCTACACATCCGGTACGACGGGCAAGCCAAAAGGGGTCGTCATCGAGCACCGCAGCTATGCCAATGTCGCATTTGCCTGGAAAGACGAATATCACCTGGACAGCTTCCCGGTCCGTTTGCTGCAAATGGCGAGCTTCGCCTTTGACGTCTCGACGGGCGATTTTGCCAGGGCGCTGCTGACAGGCGGGCAACTGGTCATCTGCCCGAATGAGGTCAAAATGGACCCAGCTTCGCTGTACGAGATCATCAGGCGTCACGAAATTACCATTTTCGAAGCGACACCCGCCTTGATCATGCCGTTGATGCACTACGTTTACGAAAACGAACTGGATATGAGCCAAATGAAGCTGCTGATTCTCGGAGCAGACAGCTGCCCGGCGGAAGACTTCAAAACGTTGCTCGCGCGCTTCGGTCAGAAGATGCGCATTATCAACAGCTACGGCGTGACAGAGGCGTGCATTGACACCAGCTACTACGAAGAAACAGACGTCACCGCCATCCGCTCGGGAACGGTGCCGATCGGCAAACCGCTTCCGAACATGACGATGTACGTGGTCGATGCGCATTTGAATTTGCAGCCTGTCGGCGTCGTAGGCGAATTGTGCATCGGCGGAGCAGGGGTTGCGCGCGGTTATTTGAACAGACCTGAGCTGACGGAAGAGAAGTTCGTGCCGAATCCGTTCGCCCCAGGTGAACGATTGTACCGCACAGGTGATCTGGCGAAGTGGCGCGCAGATGGCAATGTCGAGTTCCTCGGACGCAATGACCACCAGGTAAAAATCAGGGGTGTCCGCATCGAGCTGGGCGAGATCGAGACACAACTGCGCAAGCTGGACGGAATTACGGAAGCAGTCGTGGTTGCGAGAGAAGATCGCGGGCAGGAAAAGGAATTGTGCGCATACGTCGTGGCGGACCACAAGCTTGACACCGCAGAATTGCGGGCGAATTTGCTGAAGGAACTGCCGCAAGCGATGATTCCAGCGTATTTCGTCACCTTGGATGCGCTGCCGCTGACTGCCAATGGCAAAGTAGACAGACGTTCCTTGCCAGCGCCGGATGTCACCATGCTGAGAACGACCGAGTATGTAGCGCCGCGCTCCGTCTGGGAAGCCCGATTGGCCCAAGTATGGGAGCAGGTGCTGAATGTTCCGCAAGTGGGTGCGCTAGACGACTTTTTCGCGCTCGGCGGTCACTCATTGCGTGCCATGCGCGTCATTTCCAGCATGCACAACGAATACCAGGTCGACATCCCGCTGCGCATCTTGTTCGAAAAACCGACGATTCAGGAACTGGCGGCGTTCATCGAAGAGACAGCCAAAGGGAATGTCTTCTCGATCGAGCCTGTGCAAAAGCAAGCGTACTATCCGGTTTCCTCGGCACAAAAGCGCATGTACATCCTCGATCAATTTGAGGGAGTCGGCATCAGCTACAACATGCCGTCGACTATGCTGATCGAAGGCAAGCTGGAGCGAACACGGGTGGAAGCGGCGTTCCAGCGCTTGATTGCGCGACATGAAAGCCTGCGCACTTCGTTTGCCGTCGTCAACGGAGAGCCTGTGCAAAACATTCACGAGGACGTTCCGTTTGCGCTTGCCTATTCGGAAGTCACAGAACAGGAGGCGCGCGAACTCGTTTCTTCTCTCGTGCAGCCGTTCGATCTGGAGGTCGCACCACTCATCCGCGTGTCGCTGCTGAAAATCGGCGAGGATCGTTACGTGCTCTTTACCGACATGCATCACAGCATTTCCGATGGCGTATCCTCCGGCATTCTTTTGGCAGAGTGGGTGCAGCTGTACCAGGGTGACGTTTTGCCGGAGCTGCGTATCCAGTACAAGGACTTTGCTGTGTGGCAACAAGAGTTTTCCCAGTCGGCTGCCTTCCACAAGCAGGAAGCGTACTGGTTGCAAACGTTTGCCGATGACATTCCTGTGCTGAACTTGCCGACCGATTTCACCCGCCCCAGCACCCAAAGCTTTGCCGGGGATCAGTGCACGATCGGCGCGGGCAAAGCGCTCACGGAAGGCTTGCACCAGTTGGCGCAGGCGACGGGAACGACTTTGTACATGGTTTTGCTCGCCGCGTACAACGTGCTGCTCGCCAAGTATGCCGGGCAGGAGGACATCATCGTCGGCACGCCGATTACAGGCAGATCCCATGCCGATCTCGAACCGATCGTCGGCATGTTCGTGAACACCTTGGCGATGCGAAACAAACCGCAGCGCGAAAAGACTTTTAGCGAGTTTTTGCAAGAAGTCAAGCAAAATGCGCTGGATGCGTACGGCCATCAGGATTACCCGTTTGAAGAACTGGTGGAAAAGCTCGCGATCGCGCGCGATTTGAGCCGAAATCCGCTGTTTGACACCGTGTTTACGTTCCAAAACAGCACGGAAGAGGTCATGACGCTGCCTGAATGCACGCTTGCGCCGTTTATGACGGACGAAACAGGCCAGCACGCCAAGTTCGACTTGACTTTCAGCGCTACGGAAGAGCGGGAAGAAATGACGATTGGCGTGGAGTACAGCACAAGCTTGTTTACGCGGGAAACGATGGAACGGTTCAGCCGCCACTTCCTGACGATTGCAGCGAGCATCGTGCAAAATCCGCACATCCGTCTGGGCGAGATCGACATGCTTTTGCCAGAAGAAAAACAGCAGATTTTGGCCGGGTTCAACGATACGGCAGTCAGCTATGCGCTGGACAAAACGCTGCACCAGCTATTCGAAGAGCAGGTCGACAAAACACCGGATCAGGCAGCGCTTCTCTTTAGCGAGCAATCGCTGACGTACAGCGAACTGAACGAGCGAGCAAACAGACTGGCAAGGGTCCTGCGCGCAAAAGGAGTCGGACCGGACCGTCTGGTAGCGATCATGGCGGAGCGCTCGCCGGAAATGGTGATCGGTATTCTCGGTATTTTGAAGGCAGGCGGCGCTTATGTTCCCGTCGATCCCGGCTATCCGCAGGAGCGCATTCAGTACCTGCTCGAAGATAGCAACGCAGCCCTGCTGCTCAGCCAGGCGCATCTGTTGCCGCTGTTGGCCCAGGTGTCAAGCGAGCTGCCGGAGTGCCTTGATCTGAACGCTGAACTGGATGCCGGACTGAGCGGCTCCAACCTGCCAGCTGTCAACCAACCGACTGACCTTGCCTACGTCATCTATACATCCGGTACGACCGGCAAGCCGAAGGGTGTCATGATCCCGCATCAAGGAATCGTGAACTGCTTGCAGTGGAGAAGAGACGAATACGGGTTCGGGCCGAGTGACAAGGCGTTGCAAGTGTTCTCCTTTGCCTTCGACGGTTTTGTAGCCAGCTTGTTCGCTCCGCTGCTCGGAGGGGCAACGTGCGTGTTGCCGCAAGAAGCAGCTGCCAAAGACCCGGTCGCGCTGAAAAAACTGATGGCCGCAACGGAAGTCACCCATTACTACGGCGTACCGAGTCTGTTCCAGGCCATTCTCGATTGCTCGACGACAACCGACTTCAATCAGTTGCGTTGCGTCACTTTGGGCGGCGAGAAGCTGCCTGTGCAGCTTGTGCAAAAAACAAAAGAAAAGCATCCGGCAATCGAGATCAACAACGAGTACGGCCCGACGGAAAACAGCGTCGTCACCACCATCTCGCGCTCGATTGAAGCGGGGCAAGCGATCACGATTGGCCGACCGCTTGCGAACGTCCAAGTCTACATTGTAGATGAGCAGCATCACTTGCAGCCGATTGGCGTGGTCGGTGAGCTGTGCATCGGCGGAGCCGGGCTTGCCAGAGGCTATCTGAACAAACCGGAGCTGACCGCAGAGAAGTTTGTCGCAAATCCGTTCCGACCAGGCGAGCGCATGTACAAAACAGGCGACTTGGTAAAATGGCGGACGGATGGCACGATCGAGTACATCGGCCGCGCAGACGAACAGGTCAAGGTGAGAGGGTATCGCATCGAGATCGGCGAGATCGAGAGCGCCGTACTCGCTTACCAGGGCATCGATCAAGCGGTGGTCGTTGCGCGAGACGATGACGCTACGGCTGGTTCCTATCTTTGCGCCTACTTTGTCGCAGCAACAGCCGTGTCCGTATCCGGCTTGAGAAGCCATCTGGCCAAAGAGCTGCCTGCTTACATGATTCCGAGCTATTTCGTCGAGCTGGATCAGCTGCCGCTTTCCGCCAATGGAAAAGTGGATCGCAAAGCTTTGCCGAAGCCGCAACAGTCCGATGCGACCACGCGCGAATACGTGGCCCCGAGGAATGCGACCGAACAGCAACTGGCAGCCATCTGGCAAGAAGTTTTGGGAGTAGAGCCAATCGGCATCACCGACCAGTTCTTTGAACTCGGAGGACATTCCTTAAAAGCTACGCTGTTGATTGCCAAAGTGTATGAGTACATGCAAATCGAGCTGCCGCTGAATCTCATCTTCCAGTATCCGACGATCGAAAAGGTGGCCGATTTCATCACGCATAAGCGCTTTGAGAGCAGATACGGCACAGCCATTTTGTTAAATCAGGAGACGGCGCGAAACGTATTTTGCTTCACGCCGATCGGCGCACAAAGCGTGTACTACCAGAAGCTTGCGGCGGAAATTCAAGGCGTCTCTTTGTACAGCTTTGATTTCATCCAGGATGACAACCGGATGGAGCAGTATATCGCGGCGATCACCGCAATTGATCCAAGCGGTCCGTACACGCTCATGGGCTACTCCTCGGGAGGCAATCTGGCTTTTGAAGTGGCGAAAGAACTGGAGGAGCGGGGCTATGGCGTCACCGACATCATCTTGTTCGACTCGTACTGGAAAGACAAGGCGATTGAGCGGACTGTCGCGGAAACAGAAAACGACATTGCCCAGCTATTCGCCGAGATTGGCGAAAACACCGAGATGTTCAACATGACGCAAGAAGACTTCCAGCTGTACGCCGCCAATGAGTTTGTCAAGCAAAGCTTCGTTCGCAAAACGGTCAGCTATGTGATGTTCCATAACAATCTGGTCAATACCGGAATGACCACTGCCGCGATCCACCTCATCCAATCCGAGCTGGAAGCAGACGAGGAAGCTCCGGTGGCAGCCAAGTGGAACGAATCAGCCTGGGCAAACGCAACGCAACGACTGCTGACGTACAGCGGGCACGGAATCCACTCGCGCATGCTGGCGGGCGATTACGCGTCGCAAAATGCTTCGATTTTGCAAAACATCCTGCAAGAACTGTTCATCCTGAAATAAGACGGCAAATGTGTAAGGGATTCCCCTTGGGAGAAAGCTGTTCCGAGGGGAGTCCATCCCTAACATCCTTGGAGAGGAGCCGCACATGATTGTTACCAAGCAAGATCCACAGACAAGGAAAAGGAAAAACGCCGTATTCGGCTGGGTATTGTCGTTTGTCAAGCCGTACCGAACTTGGGTAGTCATCTGCATCTTTGCTTCGCTGCTCGTCGCGGTGGCAGACATTTTGATGGGGGTCCTGATTCAGCGCATGGTCGAACATACAAACGACTTTGACAAGCTGGTCCAAATCGCCCTGATCATTTTTTGTCTCACCATCGTCGGTTTTCTCGCGAAGTATTTTATTACATACTCGGCCGCGCGGTTTAGCGCCAGAGCCATGCGGGATTTGAAAAACAAAATGGCGGCGCATCTCGAAAAAGTCCCGATGTCCACGATGGATCAATATCATTCGGGCGATCTCGTTTCTCGCTTGACGAGCGATGCGCAAATCTTGCAAAGCTTTTTGCAGCAGCACTTTTTCCAACTGTTCTATTTGCCGGTTGTGTTTGCCGGGGCACTGACCTTGCTGCTGTCGATCAATTGGAAGCTGATCATTTTCAGCGTCGCGATTCTGCCCATTGCTATCGTGATTACAGGGAGAATGAGCAGACCTTTGCAAACGTATGCCGAGCGCATGCAGGAGCATTTGGGGCAAGCCAATACCGTTGCCCAGGACACTTTGTCCGGGATTCACATGGTGAAAGCTTTTCAACTGGAAGACGTGATGTACCGCAAATACGCAGCGGGCATGAAGCAGGTGCTGAAAAACGGCATACTGGCTGAGAAAAAGCGCGCCTGGATGACCGCTCCCGGAATTTTGCTGTTTTCTGCGCCGATCCTGTTTTTTGTCGCCTACGGTGGCTACTTGATTCAGACCGGGGAGCTGAGCTTGGGCAGCCTGGTCATTTTCAGCTATTTGCTCCACTTTATTATCGAGCCGCTGTCACTCGCCCCTGTGCTGTTTGCCCAAGTCCAGGAGACTTCCGGGGCAGCCAAGCGCCTGCAAGACATTTTTTTGCAGCCTGTGGAGGAAAATGGCCGGACAGCTATTCCAATTGATCCAGCAGCCGTTCCGGTCGAGTTTGAGAACGTCTCGTTTGCCTACGAAAAGACGAAGATACTCGAAAATGTAAGCTTTGTGTTGCCGCCAAACAAAACCGTTGCCTTGGTCGGAGCGAGCGGCAGCGGAAAGAGCACCATCCTGAAATTGCTGTGCGGGTTTTACCGCATCGAGCCAGGCAACGGGTGCATGAAAGTGTTCGGACACTCCCTGAACGACTGGAATACCGCGGAGATGCGCCATTATTTGTCGCTGGTTTCGCAGGATACGACGCTCTTCCCGGTATCGATTGCGGAAAATATCTCGTACGGCCGGGTGCATGCGACGCGAGACGAGATTATCGCAGCGGCGAAAGCGGCCAATGCGCATGATTTCATCCTGGAGCTGCCCCAGGGCTATGAAACAAAAGTCGGGGAACGAGGCTCCCGTCTATCCGGCGGACAAAAACAGCGCATTGCCATTGCCCGCGCGCTTTTGAAGGATGCACCGATTTTGCTGCTGGATGAACCGACGTCAGCCCTCGATACGGAGTCTGAGGCACTCGTTCAGGAGGCGCTGGAAAATGTAATGCGCAATCGGACGGTACTGGTCATTGCCCATCGTCTCTCCACGATCAAAGATGCGGATGAAGTGCTTGTCCTGGAGCAAGGGCAAATCGTCGAAAGAGGCACGCACTACGAATTGCTTGCCCAAGGCGGCGTGTACACCCGCTTGTATCAAAAACAGTTTGCTACAGATGAACAAAGAGCGCTGGCAGCAGAGGGGGTATAGTGTTGTGTTCATCCAGAAGTTAACGCAGGAGCTGCTGCAACTGCTGTCGCTGATGAAAGCGAAAAAGCGCGCGTATTTTTTGGGGCTACTCGGTGATGGAATCGGTCAAGCCGCTGTTTTGGTCGCTTTGCCATTTGTGTTTAAAGATTTGACAGACTTTGCGAGCTCGAAAGACCCGGCACTGCTCACCAGAGCGATCGTGACCATGGCTGCGATGTTTCTTTTGTTCAGTCTGCTGTCGCCTTTTTTCAGCTACATATATCGGCGCTGCGTCCGCGAGGTGGTTGCCAACATTCGGCTGCTTGTCTTTCAGCGATTGAGCCGCTTGCCTTTCGCCTACTACGAGCAGCATCATTCGGGCGATACGATGTCGCGGCTGGGCAACGACGTCCAGCTGATGGAGCGGGCGTATGCCGAACAGTTGAAAACGCTGTGCATCATTATGTTGTCGCTGGTTGGCTCGATCGTCGGGATGTTTGCTTTGGATGGGAAAATTGCCACGGTCCTTTTGCTCGTGAGCACGCTGACCCTTTACGTGAATGCGCAGTTTGCCAAGTCGGTGCGGCGCATTGGCGACCAAATGCAGCAGCAGCTTGGAACGGGCACAGAACGGCTGAGCGATTTTTTGGCAGGCTTGCCCGTCATCAAGATGTTTCATTTACAGAAGGTTGTGACGGCACGCTACACGGAAGCCAATGAACAAGTGACCTTGTCCGCGATCAAGCAAGGACATAAACACGCGCTGTTGGAAGGAACCAACTTTTTCATCCAGTTTGTCAGCTTCGGGGGAATGCTTGTGTTTGGCATCATGATGGTCGCCAAACAAATGATCGGACTCGGTGTGCTGGTCGCGATGGTTCAGCAGCAAATGCTGGTGACACTGGCTTTTTTGCAGCTTGGGCAGGTCATCACGACATTGCAAGGCTCGCTGGCAGGCGCTTCGCGGATTGTCGGCTTTCTCCAGGAACCGCTCGAACCGAAGCGGTACGAACCAGCTTCCGCCCCTACCGCAACCCGGATATACGACAGCATGCTGACAGTGGAGCAGGTCGACTTTGGCTACACCGCCGATACAAAGGTGCTCCAAGGTGTGTCGCTGCAAGTCGGGCGAGGTCAAATGGCTGCGCTGGTAGGGACGAGCGGAGGCGGAAAAAGCACGGTGATGAAGCTGTTGTTAGGCTATTACCCGCCTTCAGCCGGCTCGCTTTCCTTGCTGGGCAAACCGATCGGCCAATATTCGATCGCGGAGATGCGGAGCCTGATTTCCTACGTGCCGCAGGACGCCTTTTTGTTCGAGGGAACCATCGAAGAAAACATTCGCTACGGTTGCCTCGACGCCACGGAAGAAGAGGTGATAAGAGCGAGCAAAGCCGCCTACGCTCACGATTTCATCATGGAACTGCCGGACGGCTATCAGACCCGCACAGGCGAGCGAGGGGCCAAGCTATCGGGAGGACAGCGCCAACGCATCGCGATTGCCAGAGCGATCCTGAAAAATGCGCCGATTCTTTTACTGGATGAAGCAACCTCTGCTTTGGATACGGAATCGGAGTTCTGGGTGCAGCGAGCGTTGGCGGCTCTCATGCAGGAAAAAACCGTCCTGGTCATCGCTCATCGCCTGTCGACCATCGAGCATGCGGACATGATTTACGTGCTGCACGAAGGAAAAGTGATGGAACAGGGAAGGCATGCGGAATTGCTGGCGCAAAACGGCTTGTATGCCAGCATGTATGAAGTACAGCAAAGAAAGGACAGACCTGCTCCCGCCTTGTCGGCGCCGGAAAGCAGCGCAAGTCTCATCTGACCCTGTTTTCCATCTGCCAAACTATCAATCGATCAATCAGCAAAGATGGGAGGAAAGAAATGAAGCTATTTTGCTTTCCGTACGCAGGCGGACTTCCCGGCATCTACTACAGCTGGAAGTCGAGACTTCCGCCGACCTTTTTGGAAATCGACGCATTCGAGGTGCGCCCACACATTCCCCAGCCGAACCGGGACGTGTTCCTGCCAACCAGCTTTTATGAGCTGCTGGAGGATGTATGCGACCGGATCACGCCCGCACTGACTGAGACGCCGTTTGCCTTTTTTGGCCACAGCATGGGCGGACTGGTCGCATTTGAACTGACCCGCAAGCTGATGCAAAAGGGCGCACCGTTGCCACAGCACTTGTTTCTGTCCGCCTCTCGCGCACCGCATGCGTATGGCAAACTTGCCAAGACGTACAACCTGCCGCATGACGAGTTTGTCGAAGCGCTGCGCAAGCTCGGCGGCACTCCTGACGACGTCTTGGAAAATCAAGAGCTGCTGGAGCTGTTTTTACCGATCCTGCGTGCCGATTTTCAAGCGGTGCAGACATACGAAATGAATCCCGATCTTCCTCGCCAGGTGCCTGTCAACATGACCGTGCTGTACGGTACGGAGGATACGATTGCACTCGAAGATATTTGGGCGTGGCGCGACTACTGCCAGGGAGCGTGCCAGTTTTTCCCGGTGTCTGGTGGCCATTTTTTCATTCACCACCAAACGAGTCCGATTCTCGAAATCATTCAAAATGTCCTGAAGGAAGAAAAAACGGTGGCAATCCATTCCTCTTTCTAGCAAAGGGGAATGGCACAAATAAATCCTATGTTAAGGTTGGTGTTATGATGAAGAACCGCAAAGCTTTGTCCCGAATGCTGGCAGCCGCTACGTTAACGACGGCACTGGTCTGCCCAACTGTCGCAAGCGCAGCAGCTCCGGCTCCTGTGCTGCATGACGACAATCCGAACGGCCATTTTGGCGACTGGTACACGGGTGCTGTCCCTCCCAACGCGTCCAATAACAAACCCGTGATTCTTTTTGTGCAAGGCTTGCACTCGACTTACAACACCTGGTACACGACAGACGGGTTTTACGATGCCGCGTATAACGCCGGGTATCGTACCGCTTTTGTCCAATTGAAAGACGCAGACGGCACTGGCGGAAACATGTGGACAAACGGGGCCAAGCTCGCCGAAGTGATCAAAAAGGTGGCGGATCATTACGGCGTCTCGAAAATCAACATCATTGCGCATTCCAAAGGCGGCATCGATACGCAGACCGCGCTCGTCCACTACGGGGCACATCCGTATGTAAACGTGGTCCATCAGCTGTCTACGCCGAACAAAGGTTCAGAATTGGCAGACCTGGCCTACAGCAACTGGGCAGGGTGGCTCGCCGATATTCTCGGCAAAAAAGACGACGCCGTGTACTCCTTGCAAACGTCATACATGGCGAATTTCCGCTCCCAAACCGACAACCGCAGCGAAAATCGCTCCACGACCACTTATATGGCTGCCGGAACAGGCGACGACGGCTGGTTTAGCGCTACGTGGTTTGCCCATGCCGTTCTGCCTGGTGAAGACGACGGCGCCGTTTCTGTAGACTCTGCTCTCGGTTTGCCTTACGGGATCAAAAGCTTTACGAAGGACATTTCCCACGGTCAAATCGCGAAGGCTTCGCAAACATGGAATCTGGTCGAGCCCAAATTGAAAAAAGCATCGGCAACGCTGCGGGAACAGCCGAACAAAGTCAGCAAAACGAAAGCAAAAGCTTCCGCAGAAGAAGAAAGCTCCTTCATTTTGCGCGGGGGCGAAGTAGAGGACACCGCTACAGAAACGTTTTTCCTGGAGAGCGGGATTGAAAAGCTGAATCTCGACACCATCACTTCTTCGCAAGCGACAAAGGTGACATTGATCAGCCCGTCCGGCGAAGAGTACGAAGCGGACTTGCGCGATCAGAGCGAATCGGAGGACGAGCCTCTCATTTTCGCCGAAGCTGTTCATCATTTCATTGAAATCGCTGAGCCTGAAGCGGGCGAGTGGACACTTGAGGTCGAAGGAGAGGACGATGCCTTCTTCATGGTCGCTTCGATTGAAGGCGGCGAGCAGGCGAAGGTAAAAGCGAGCAAAAAAGTATTCGAGCAGGGCGACAAAGCGAAAATTTCCGTGGAGCTGGGGGATAGCGAAATTGATCCTTCCTTGCTGCAAAAAGCAAATGTGACGCGTTCGCTCAACGGCGAAAAGGCCAGCGTGCTCGATCAGGTGAAGTTCGCGATCAAAGGCGATGAGCTGACAGGCAATTTTACCGTCCCAACGAAGCCGGGCGTGTACAATCTGTCTTTTGACGTAACGGGCATCAATGAAGACGGCGAGCCATTTACCCGCTCGATCAACTACAATTTTGCGGTAACGGATGACGATGGCGAGTTGGAAAAGTAAGCGGCAAAACATGGACGACCCTTTTTCCAGGGTCGTTTTTTCTGTGCACAGGAAAAGCAGCTTTGTCCGAGCCAGGCACATGACCGATCTTCCCGGCGAGAAAAACAACAAGACAAACGCGTCTTGCTCGACTATACACACCCAAGAAATGGTACAATGAGAAGATGAGCAAAAAGGAAACGATCGGGAGGGTGTTGCGCATGAGCGAAGCAAATCAGGAGTATATCGTCATCTCGGGTGCGCGAGAAAACAATCTGAAAAACGTATCCTTGCGCATTCCCAAGCGGAAAATTACAATCTTCACCGGAGTATCCGGCTCCGGCAAGTCATCCATCGTCTTCGATACGATCGCCGCAGAATCGACACGACTGCTGAATGAGAACTTCAGCATGTTCGTGCGCAATTTCTTGCCGCGCTATCCCCAACCAGATGCGGACGCGATCGAGAACTTGAGCATGGCCGTGATTGTCGACCAGAAGCGGCTGGGCGGGGGTTCCCATTCCACGATGGGCACGATTACCGATATTTCGCCGATTCTCCGTCTGCTTTTCTCGCGAGCGGGGCAGCCGTACGTGGGACAAGCGCACCTGTTTTCGTTTAACGACCCGCAAGGCATGTGTCCGGAGTGCAACGGGATCGGCCGCAAATTGGGCGTAGACATGAGCAAGGCCATCGACATGTCCAAGTCATTGAACGAAGGGGCTATCATGCTGCCGGACTATAAAGTGGACAGCTGGGATTGGACGTTGGTCTTGCAGTCAGGCTCGTTTGATCCGGACAAAAAGCTCTGCGATTACACGGAAGAAGAACTGGAGCTGCTGCTGTACGGCAAAGCGAGGAAAGTGAAGATGGACTTCGCCGGGAAGCTGACGAACATTACGGTCGAAGGCGTCATCGAGAAGTTCACCAACAAGTACATCAAGCAGGACGTGAAGACGAAGTCCGAACGCACGCAAAAAGCGGTGGCACCGTACATCTCCGAAGGTCCATGCCCGAGTTGCAAAGGCGCGAGACTCAGCCAAGCCACGCTCAATTGCCGGATCAACGGACGCAATATCGCGGAAATGTCCGCTATGGAAGTTGGACAGCTCATCCTCGCCATTCGCGAAATCGACGATCCCGCCGTTGCGCCGCTCGTCAAGTCGCTGACGGAGCGGTTGCAGCATCTGGTGGATATCGGACTGGACTATTTGACGCTGGACCGCGAGACGGACACGTTGTCCGGCGGCGAGTCGCAACGGGTTAAAATGGTGAAGCATCTGAGCGGCAGTCTGGTGGATGTCACGTACATTTTCGACGAGCCGAGCGTCGGCTTGCACCCGCGGGATGTACACCGCCTGAACGGATTGCTGCAAAAGCTGCGCGACAAGGGCAACACCGTCATTGTCGTCGAGCACGATCCCGATGTGATCAAGGTGGCGGATCATATCGTCGACGTCGGGCCTCACGCCGGAAGCCGCGGCGGTACGATTATATATGAAGGAAGCTATCAGGGACTGCTTGCCTCCGGTACACTGACAGGCACCCATATGAAACGCCCCCTCCAGTTGAAAAGCGATTGCAGACAGCCGTCTGGCAAACTGTCCATCAAGGACGCTACGCTGCATAATTTGCAAAATGTGAGTGTCGATATTCCGACCGGAGTGCTGACCGTCGTGACAGGCGTGGCCGGATCAGGCAAAAGCACCTTGATTAACGAAATTTTCCTCAGCCAGCACCCAGATGCCATCGTCATCGACCAATCGGCGATAGGCGTATCCACGCGCTCGAATCCTGCGACCTACACAGGGATTATGGACGATGTGCGCAAGGCGTTTGCTTCCGCGAACAAAGTCAATCAAAGCTTGTTCAGCTTCAACTCCAAAGGAGCTTGCGAGAACTGCCAAGGGCTGGGCGTTGTGTACACCGACCTCGCCTTCCTCGACAGTGTGAAGCTGCCATGCGAAGTGTGCGGCGGGAAACGGTTCAAGGAAGAAGTGCTCGCCTACAAGCTGAACGGCAAGTCCATCGCAGAAGTGCTGGAGATGACGGTAGAGCAGGCGCTGGAGTTTTTCGAGCTAAAAGAAGTCGTGCGCAAGCTGCAGGCGATGAGCGATGTAGGTTTGAACTACATCACACTGGGACAGCCGCTCAGCACGCTATCAGGCGGGGAATGCCAGCGCATCAAGCTGGCAAGCGAGCTGCACAAGAAGGGGAGCATTTACGTCATGGACGAGCCGACGACAGGTTTGCATATGTCGGACATCGGCCATCTTCTTGCGATCATGAATCGGCTCGTGGACACCGGAAATACGGTGATTGTCATTGAACATAACCTCGACGTGATCAGCCAGGCGGACTGGATTATCGATATGGGGCCGGACGGCGGCAGCAAGGGCGGTCAGGTCGTGTTTGAGGGCACACCGGAGCAAATCGTCGAAGCGGAGCAGTCGATCACAGGTAAATATTTGAGGTAGTGTGTAAAACAAAAAGGAGCAGGGAGAAGCAAGCCCTGTTCCTAAATGATTCCCACTTGTCCAACTTTGTAGTATGCTTGCCAAACAGGGAGGAGATGAATATATGACAAAACAACTGATCTTTGGCGACGCTATGCGCGAGCTGACTGCTACGCGCCGTATTTTGGAGCGCTTGCCCGAGGAACATCTGGACTGGAAGCCGCACGAGAAATCGATGACTTTGGGCGGACTTGCTACACACCTGGTCAACTTGCTGAACTGGCAACTCGCGATTTTGCAATACCCGCAGTTTGACCTTGCGACGGTACCGCTGCAGCGGGAGGCTTTGCAACGACGAGAGGAATTTCTGGAGGAGTTCGACGGGAACATCGGCAAGCTGGAAAAGCTGCTGGACGAATGCGACGAGAAATGGCTCAGCGAAGAGTGGACGTTGAGCCACGGCGATCATATCATCTTCTGTCAACCGCGGGCGATCGCGCTTCGCACTTTCGGCTTGAGTCATATGGTCCATCATCGTGCCCAGCTCGGGGTTTACTTGCGACTGCTCGACGTTCCGGTGCCTGGTTTTTACGGCCCTTCGGCTGATGAGCAAAACGGAGCTTGAACCAACCAACTGTAAGTGAGAGCTGAGCCTGGACAATCACTGGAGCGATTGAAGCAATTGCCGGATGGTGAACAAAAAGCGGGCGAAACAAAACGCATGATCGACCTGCTTCGCCAGTTTATCGGCTATCGGGAATATCCAAAATACGGCATAGTCAGGCGCTATTTTGTGTATAAACAGGCTTTGCTGAAAGAAGCCGAACAGCTCGTACAAGCTGGCGTGATTCGTGAAACAGAAGATATGTACTACCTTACGTTTACAGAACTGCACGAAGCCGTACGCACAAACAAGCTTGATTACCGGATCATCAGCACGCCGCATTCGCGTGAATGGGACGGAAGGGTATATTGAAATAGTGTAGTTGACTTAAAAAAAGGTATTCAGGTGCGCATAAGTACGCCTCTGAGTACCTTTTTATTTTCCGATGCGTTGAATGCAGGAGCACGTTAGGGCGTTCACAATTATAGCGTTCTCTCTAACAGTGCTCCCACTTTTTTAGCCATGGCTTTGGGAGGGTAAGGCATTCCATTTTTTATCCACCATTCTATTACACCTACATAAGCGTTCCCGGCGTATTGCAAGACAACATCTTCACTAAAATCCGGATTTCTCCTGCTTTCTGTGTCAATCTCACCTTTAAATCCTTCGATAATCAAATCAAAAAGCCGTATGCGGAAAGAGGGCGCCCCTTTACTTGCTAACATCGTCGCAAAAAACACATAGTTTTTCTCAAAATACTCGAAGAAAGGTAAAAGTCCATTGCTCCAATCCAGCTTGCAAGCCCATTCGCCCATATCGCCCAGCTCATTCATGTGCGCCTCTATGAGTTTGTCTAATAAATCAAATTTATCCCGATAGTGGAGGTAAATGGTCCCTCGGTTTATGTTTGCCCGGTCGGCAATATCCTGAATCGTAATTTCATCGAAGTTTTTTTCAGCCATCAGTTCAATGACTGCCTTTTTCATCGCTTCCTGTGTTTTAAGAACTCTCCGATCTACTTTTGCCACCGTATTTTAACCAACTTTCTTAGATAATCAACATTTTCGATCGCTGTGTTGGAATATCAACAAATTCCGTGATTTTAACCATTGAATGTGCTTCCCTGACACCTATAATAATAGACATGAGTTGATTAAACAACTTGTTTTGTTTATGTAATCCAACACTGACCAGAGATGCAGAGGAGCGAAAAATATATGTGCAAAACTCATGTTCTAAGTGTCCCAAGTGCAAAAGCACCGTTTGAGAAGATTGTTATCGAAAGAAGACATCTTCGCCCGAATGATGTGCTAATCGATATTAAGTTTAGCGGCGTATGTCACTCTGATATTCACAGCGCTTACGGCGAATGGGCGAATGGAATCTTCCCCATGGTTCCGGGTCACGAAATCGCCGGAGTTGTAACAGCAATCGGATCGAAAGTTACGAAATTTTCTGTCGGTGATCGCGTTGGCGTTGGCTGCTTTGTTGACTCTTGCGGAGAATGCGAATATTGTCTCAGCGGAGAGGAGCAATATTGTACGAAAGGCGTTATCAACACGTATAACCAACTAGACTACGATGGTAATCCAACATACGGAGGATACAGCCAAAAAATCGTTGTAAAGGAAGGGTTCGTTGTCCATATTCCTACTGCTTTGAATTTGGATGTGGCGGCGCCGCTTTTATGTGCAGGTATCACCACGTATTCTCCCTTGAAGTACTGGAACGCTGGCCCGGGCAAGAAGGTTGCGATTGTCGGAATGGGGGGACTTGGCCACCTGGCCATTCAATTTGCGCATGCCTTTGGTGCAGATGTAACGGTTTTGAGTCGGTCGATGAATAAAAAGGACGAGGCCCTGGAATTGGGTGCAGACCAGTATTTTGCCACCAACGATCCCGCCACGTTCGCTGAATTGGCTGGTCATTTTGACCTCATATTAAATACCGTTTCTGCAAACCTTCCTGTCGATGCATACTTGTCGTTGCTTCGCGTAGATGGAACCCTTGTCAATGTTGGTGCGCCTGCCGAGCTTGATAAGTATCATGTGTTTTCCTTAATCATGGGCCGTCGCAGCATTGCCGGTTCGCTTGTCGGTGGCATTCGCGAGACACAAGAGATGCTCGACTTCGCCGCAGAACATGGCATTGAACCAAAAATCGAGATCATTCGCGCTGAACAAATAGAAGAAGCTTATGAGCGTGTTTTGCGCAGTGATGTGCGCTACCGATTCGTAATGGATATATCTACTTTGTAGTCTTTCATGATCCGAAATACATGTTCCCTAGGAAAAATGGGTTAGCCACTTTGCAGGTTAACCCACCTTTTGTTAAGAGCTTCCAAGCAATGAAGATAGGCGGTGTTTTTTTGGCTAAACGAGATCATTTATTCATTTTCATCTTAGCCATAGGGGCTTTCGGCATCATCAATACCGAAATGGGAGTTATAGGAATATTACCTTACATGGCTGATCACTTTCATATCAGTATATCTAAGGCCGGGTGGCTGGTGAGTCTCTTCGCACTTGCTGTATCCATCTCTGGTCCAACTATGCCGTTGTTATTTTCGGGGGTAAATCGCAAGACGGCCATGTTGCTCGTCCTTGGTATTTTCGTGCTGGGTAACATTGTCGCTCTATTTACAACGAACTTTGCTATTGCAATCATTGCGCGAGTGATTCCCGCTATTTTTCACCCCATCTATTTTTCAGCAGCTTTTACAATGGCCGCCAGCTCCGTGTGCAAGGAAGAAGCGCCAAAAGTTGTTTCAAAAGTTTTTATTGGAGTATCTGCAGGCATGGTACTTGGTGTACCCATCGCAAGTTTTCTGGCCAGTGCCGTTTCGTTTCAAGTATCCATGTCCTTTTTCGCAATCGTAAACGCTATCGTCTTTATCGCGATATTCGTATTTTTCCCTTCCATGCCTGTTCAAGAAAGACTTTCTTACGGCGCTCAATTATCGGTATTGAAAAAATCAATTACCTGGCTTTCCATTGTAGCTGTCATTTTACTAAATTCCGCAGTATTTGGGGTGTACAGCTATCTTGCCGAGTATCTGAAAGCCGTTACGAATACCTCCGGGAATGTAATCAGCGTCATGTTAGTCATATTCGGAGGAGCGAACATCATTGGAAACATTATAGCAGGGAAGTTACTTTCTCAAGCTGCGATCAAATCTGTCGTATCGTTTCCTTTTGCGTTGGGAGCCGTTTACATTGTTTTACTTCTACTTGGACAGTTTACCGTACCTATGGCTTTCATTACGCTGATTTGGGGAATATTGGCTGGAATAGGGGCGAATATAAATCAATATTGGATTATGTCTGCAGCTCCAGAAGCACCTGACTTCGCTAATGGTTTATTTTTATCATCCGTGAATTTAGGAACAACAATTGGTACAGCGGCAGGTGGATTATTTATTTCCGAATTAGGTACCCAATACGTCGTATTAGTGGGATTTTTATCGTTACTATTGAGTCTGGTATTTATGTTCATGAGAAATCATATGAACAGTCCTGCAAAACAGCAGTTTAGGTGAGAAAAAGGAGTCAAATCGTATGAGATATGCTCCCAACACTATCCATTTGGGACAACGTGAGATTGACTTTCGCTACGAAAGAAGCAGCTTGCCTAAAGGCGTCTGCTTCTTTTTACATGAGATGGATTTGCAATGAGTTTACTATACATTACAGATTAAAATGTTGACAAATTTAAGGGTCAGTGATAAATTTATTCGAAAATACAGAATATTAAGGAGGGCTCAACATGCAACAACCCCAAAGCCAGCCCTGGATCAACGCAGGTACACTGGCGTCGATCCAAGAAAAGGGCCACAAGTTAATCCACGGCGGGATCGCCGTGTTTTATCATGAGCAGCAGGTTTACGCGGTAGACAATCGCTGTCCGCACTTGGGATTTCCCCTGCATATGGGCAGCCTGTGCGACGGGATCCTTACCTGCCATTGGCATCATGCGCGCTTTGACGTCTGTAGCGGCGGAACATTGGACCCGTGGGCGGACGATGTTCCATCCTATGCAGTCAAAATTGAGAATGGAGTAGTGTGGGTAAATCCGCACCCTAAACAGGCGAACAGCATTGAGAAACATATACTTCGGTTGCAAGAAGGTCTGGAGCAAAATCTGGGGCTGGTGATTGCCAAAGCTGTCGTCGGATTGGTGGAAGCCGGCGTTCCAGCAGCGAAAATCATGCAGATCGGCATCCATTTCGGTACCGTCTATGGAAGAGGATGGGATTCGGGGCTTACCATCCTGACCGCGATGGCCAATGTGCTGCCAAAGCTAGATAAGGCAGGGACGATCCTCGCACTCTATCAAGGACTGCTTCATGTGGCTCGCAACAGCTCCGGTGCCGCGGCGCGGCATCTGCTCAAGCCGCTGCCGGAGTCTGACGTTCCGTTCGAGCGGCTGACGGAATGGTACCGCAACTGTATCGAGGTCCGCGACACACAAGGAGCTGAAAGAGTGTTGCTCACAGCGATCCGCCAAGGGGCTTCCCTGGAGCAGCTTTCGGAAATGATGTTGATCGCGGTGACTGATCACTTTTATTTGGATGGCGGCCATACATTCGATTTCCATAATAAAGCCTTTGAAGCGATTGACCTTATTGGCGAAGAGCATACCGAGCAGACACTGACCTCACTGGTTCGGCTTCTCGCCAATCCGACGCGGAGCGAAGAACTTCATCAATGGCAATCGCCAGTGAATCTAGTCGCTCCACTGAAGGAAGTGTTCGCCCAGTTGGATAGTCTTCCTCTGGCCGCGCCTTATACAAATATTTCCGCAGAAGACGAGCAAAAAATGGTGAAGCAGTTGTTAAGCGACGAACCTCTTGAAACGGTGAATCTTGTGACAGAGCTTTTGAAATCCGGCGCACATCCGGCCCAGTTGGCCCAACTGGTTGCTTTGGCCGCGGCGGAGCGGATTGTTGGCTTCCATACCCAGAATGACTTCGGGGATTGGCTCTCCGTTTTGCATACGTTTACCTATGCCCACGCCGTGCACGAACGTTTGCGCCGCTCAAGCCATCCATTGCTCATCCGCGCCATCTACCATGGGCTAATCAGAATTTATTTGGATCGTTTTTTGAATATCCCTGCGGCACGCCGCCCAGATGGCTCGGCCGTACCAGCCGTCGACACTACTTGTCCAGAGCGGCTGCTGGAAATTTTGGATCAACGCCAGCAGGTGAAAGAAGCGGCGCGCTGGACAGCCGGCTACCTGCACGCTGGCGGCAATCCCGACGCCTTGCTTAACACTTTGGGTCATGCGCTTTTACGCGAAGACGCCGAATTTCATTCGTTTCAAATGTACGAAGCGGCGGTAGCCGAATATGACCGCTGGGCGATGCGTAGCGACGCTTTTGCCACTCGCGCTGGTGAAACGATGCTTCTGGCAGCAACCCGCTATTTGGCTGCCCATGCACCAACCCCGCGCGAACAGCCGCATATGGCCCAAATAGCCGTACGGCTGCATCGGGGAGAGCGGCTATTTGAAGAAGCGTAATCCTAACATGAAGCTTTGATTGAAGAGATGACTTACTTGTCATCTTTTTGTTTCTGAATACCTCTTTTATCTTCCAATTACATTAATGACGAAGCGACTAATGCCGGATTTTTGACTTCCACAACGGTCATTATTGTTCCTGTTCCCCAATTCCGGCCAAGCACGGCCCATTCTTACGTATTCGATGTCACAAGTCAGAGCCTTACGTTGTTATATGTGCAAAACGTTAAGGAGCTGAGGAAAGATGAACGACTTAACTTGCGTAATCATTGGAGGAGGCCATGTAGGTCTTCATTCGCTTAAAGCGATAAAGGAAGAAACACATGGAATGGTGAACGGACGTCGTCTTCGGTTTGTTCTGATCGACAAGCAATCCGGTCATATGCGCAAAATGCTGTTGTTCCGGCCGGCTGTTGGCCAGGAAGACATTATGGTTCCATGGACACATTATTCGTTCTCAGAAGGTGTCGAATTCGTTCAAGGCAAGGTTACGTCTGTGGACAGCGGGGCAAAACAGATTCAATATGAAGATACGCATGGTAATCATGCTCTCATGCCATATGATATTCTGGTCGTGGCGGTCGGGAGCATCGTTCGGAGACCGGAACCTGATCGGGGCGGCATCGCCTTGACCGATCCGCTAGCTGCGGCGGCCATCCGGGAACGCTGGCATGCTAACTTGCGGAAGGCAGTTAGTGAGATGAATCCTGAGGAACGAAAGAGATTGATGTCGATCGCGGTTGCGGGCGCGGGCATCAGCGGCGTTGAGACATCTGCCGAGCTGGCGCTTGAGATGCGGAGAGAAGCATCGTCACTAGGGCTGAACCCCTCAAATATCTCTGTTTATTTGTTGAGTGGACAAAAACGATTGTTCATGGAAGGGCCCGAAAAAGTCGGGATAAAATTGGATCAGGCTCTCAGCAATTGCGGCGTAAAAGTTCTTTACAATCGTAAAGTGACAAAGGCGGAAGAAGATGCGGTGCAGCTCAGCAATGGCGACCGTCTGCCCGTTGGTCTATGTATCTGGACAATTGGTTTGATTCCGAATCCCGCCCTTCAAAGCATGGGATTGCCGCTTACTTCGGATGGTCAAGTGCTGGTGGATGAATGTTACCGCGTCCCAGGAGCGCAAGGCGTGTACAGCATCGGAGACTGTGCAAGAATCGTTGATCCGAGTAATGGCAAGGCGGATCTGATGAGAGCCGGAGAAGGTGCGCTGCAGGCAGATAAACTGGGGAAAATCGTAATGGCCGATCTGGAGGGCCGCCCTGCCCCGGTTCACAAATCCCCTAGCTCGATAATCGATTTCTTCTGTATCGGCTTAGGAGAAGATCGCGGGTTTGTATGGGGAAGAAAGTGGGGGCTTAATATGTTCATAACGGGAAAACTGGGGTGGAAAATCAGAAAACTGGCGTGGGACAAAGGCAGCATGCTACGCTAGCAAATAGATACCACAATCAACAGCCGAAATGAGTGAGATGATGGATGGAGGAATTGTTCGTTCAGTATAGAGCGCTTATGTTCACTCTGGCATACCAATTGACAGGTTCCGCAGCAGACGCGGAAGATGCGGTGCAGGACGTGTTTGTCAAGGCGTGCCAAGTACATCCCGAACGTCTAGATGAGCCTAAGGCTTATTTGTGCAAAATGGTAACCAATCGTTGCCTCAATCTGCAGAAATCGGCACGGAAGAAGAGGGAGTTGTACATCGGTCCATGGCTCCCCGAACCGGTTCGGACGCAGGAGGCGGAATCGCTCGAGACGACAGTCATCCGCCGGGATCTGCTGTCATACGCGATGCTTGTACTGCTCGAGCGGCTGACGCCGACAGAGCGGACGGTCTTTGTCCTACGTGAGGCGCTAGGCTTCGACTACCCTGAAATTGCGGAACTGCTCGGCAAGCAAGAGGCGAACTGCCGCAAGCTGTTAAGCCGGGCAAGAAACAAAATGGGCATCGCCGAGGATGAGCAGGTTGCGGCCGAAGTAATCGAATTGGAATGGGTTAGCCGATTCCTCATCTCTCTGGAGCAAGGGAACGTTGATCATCTAATGTCGCTGTTGGCCGAAGACGTCATGTTCGTCGCCGACGGAGGCGGGAAAGCAAAAGCGTTCAGGCATCCGGTGAAAACACCCGAGCTTGTGGCTCGAGTTCTATTCGCCGGAATCCAGAAGTTAAGGTCCTATTCCCAGGGAGATTTCCGTTTCGAGGTTGTCCCTCTGAACGGGGAGACCAGCATCATAATCCGTTTGGGGAGCGAAACCGTGGCTGCAGTATTCATCCAACTCCGACACGGAAAGCTTACGCGAATCTATGCTGTACGTAACCCGGATAAGCTTGCCCAGGTTTAGGTAGTGAAATGAAATTTTCATAAACCATACAACAAACAGGAAACGTTAGATCGACAATACAGCGGCAGTCTATAACTTTATTTTCTCGTTCAGGCCTGCCGCCGTTTGAAATACTACTATAAATTGGACACATATACACAACGACTCTTTGGGCGAACACTTCTACGGTGTTCGCTCTCTTTTATGGTTGTTCATGAGAGTGCTGGGTCTACCTGTTTACCTAACAATATCATTATTATTCAAGTCTGCATCGAATAGTATGTTTACAGGGAGGGGTAGGTTATACAAACACTATTGTCTGTCATCCGGGATTCCCAGAGCGTAGCGGGGGTTTTGCTCAATCGGTAACAAAACCATTAGGGGAAATTGGTGAGCAAAGGAAAGAATACGTATAAGAGGCATAATTAATGAAAAGAATCATCCAAAAATTTAATTATGCTAAGCACGATCAAAAAACAAAAGTTATAATATGGTGAAACTCAGTTCATGAAAATGCTATTTTATGAACTGAAATAGAAAAAACAAAAGAATGCATAACAACTTACCATTTGATTGTAATATTCTCATTTTTATTGATGCTACTCGAGTACATATAGGTATATTCAAGTAAATTGAGGTCGTGTCGTTAATATTAATAAAACTGTGTCACTGGACAGTTATAGCAGCATGTTTGTGTCGTCAAACAGTTACATAAACAAGTGAAAATTTGTGTCTTACACTAGGTATTGTTGCTATGTTTTTGTCAAAAAGTGGCCTAGAATAGAATGTTGCCCTGTTTATGTCAATTATGTAGCTATGTTTTTGTCAACAGACATCAACAGACAACAGTCTCAACGATTTCTGCTCTTTTTATTAGTTTACATAATATATATTATCGGACTCAAAATAATATCAAGCAAAACAGTAGTGAAGAACCACCTATCCCAGCCGAAAATGACCAACCAGCACCAACAACAAACTCAAATCAGGCCAACCGTGCATAACCAGCCATTTGCCATACAGCCGCCACAAATAACCGGCATGATCCAAAGTGTTTTCATTCGACAAAATGCATCATCCGTCAAAGTCTCACATCAAATAGCTAATAGACGTGTAAATGCCCGGCATTGCCGATTTTCCGCTGGCTCAACAGATGCATCCCATGACAACAAATCCAAGCAAGCTTTCACAATAGCTTCAGTAGCCCCGAATCTGTGAAAGCTCTGGATCTACGAACCGTAAACCACAAACCACCACGCTCTAAGACATGTCCCTCAGACAACACCAAAAAATTCACCCATACGAAAAATAATGAAATATTTTTAAAATTATATATTTACATTTATTGTAAATTAAATTATATTATAATTAAGATCACTATGACTAAAA
>NZ_DOTK01000093.1:0-4882 GCF_003521185.1 Brevibacillus sp. | reverse complement strand
CGCCCCCTCCTACTCGATTGTTGATCGACAACTGTGAGCATACGTCGGTTTGCTCAGGGGTTGGAAAGTTTTATCACTTTTTTAGGGAAAATGAGAAAGAAAATCGCGGGATGTTCGTTATACTTGGTGAACATATCAAAAGTCTGGGAAAATTGGCAACCTGCAACCAGCCCGAGCAGTGGGAGAGTCTGGTGAAAAAACAGACAGACGTGTTTGGACCAAAAAGGCACAAGCTGCGCAGCAAGCCTTTTACATGGGAGGAACAGAGGGAAGATGCAAGACGATAACGAGCTCGTTCGTCTGGTGCAGGGCGGAAATCAGCAAGCCTATGCACGACTTGTCGACAAGTATAAAGGAAAAATCTTTGCCCGCCTGTACCGGATGATTGGACAGAAACAGGATGCCCAAGATTTGGCCCAGGAGGTTTTTACAAAAGCGTATTTCCAGTTGGAAAAGCTTGAGCCGGACGGTAATTTTTCCGCGTGGCTCTACCAGATTGCCATCAACCATTGCCTGGATGAACTGAGGAAACGGAAGCGAAGCGTCAAGACGTCGGACGAAGAGGTGGAACTGATCGGGTCAGAGACACCGGAGGAAGCTTTCCTGCAAAAAGAGCAGCAGCAAGTTCTGCTTCGTCACATCATGGGGCTGGAAGAGGAATATCGCGCGGTCGTTGTCCTGCGCTACATCGATCAGCTCAGCTACAAAGAGATCAGCGAGATGTTAGTGCTGCCAACGACGACGGTGCAGATGAGACTGCATCGGGCGAAAAAGAAGCACTCGCCGATCCAACGCGGATCGCTCTGATTTTTGATTTTGTCGACAAGGACGGGAAAAAGCTCGATTGCACCCTGGATGACATCGATGTGGACTTCACGCTGACAGACGAAACCGGCCAAGACTTGAATCCGGAGGGAGACGGCTGGACATTGGGAGAATACGGGGGCTACATTTTGGTCGAACAGGAAGTGATCGAACTGTTCAACACCGCACAGAAATCCCCGGACACACTGACGGTCGGAGTCCAGTTCAACGATATTAAAGGGAAGGGCGGTTCTTGGAAGCTGGATGTTCCTATCGACATGAAAAAAGCAAAGGAAGTCGCGAAGACCGTCGCAATCAATCGCGAGTACACGTCACCTCAAGGAGTCGTGGTCAAGCTGGATAAACTGACGAACGTTCCAAGCAACAGCTTATTGTCGCTTACGACCAGTTGGAACGAGCAGCGCAAAAAGGAGTATCAAAGCATGGCGGAAAACGCTTCTGGTGAGCTGGGCGACTATTTGAACCGTCACAGTTTGGCATACGAAATTTTTGACGAGAACGGAAAGCTGCTTGCCGGTCGGGATGACACCGTGCTCGATTCGCTGAACGGCATTCGCAAAAATGCGGTAACGATTACCACAAAAGGCGAAGGAGACAGCGAGAGCGGTGCGATGATGTGGAGGTGGTGGGACGGATTTACGCCATTTGCCGATCAAAAAAAGGTGACCTTCAAGCTCCACTCGATCTACATGAATGAATTGGCAACTTTCCAGGGCAAGCTTTCGCTGGATGCGTTGAGCAAACAACCCGTCACGGTAGAAAGCAGCGGCAGCCGTTTTACCTTCCACAAGTTTCATCTGAAAACGAACGATCAGCAGGAGAAGATCGCCGGACGGTACGAAGTGAGAAACAAAGGCGGGATCATTGAATTTGAAGCACTGCTGCCAAAAGACATCATCTACATCACGGAATGGAGTGCAACAGACGAGACAGGGAAAACATACAGAGTGAGCATGGACAACGGCGATGGAGAGTACGTCCGCGATCAAGACGGACGGGTGCGGATCAAAAGCGCTCTTTACATCAACGGGTTGGAAAAACAGCCGAAAGAACTGACGATCTCCTACGCGATCCAGGAGCGCCAGTACCGCGATGTGGATATGGAGGTTCCGATTCAGTTGGGCAACTAGGCTGTATGTTTGTGAGAGTTTAATTGGCTTTTTTGCAAGCTGGAAGACCGTCAGAGAAATGTTCTGGCGGTTTTTTTTGTGTGCGAACAAGTAAGGCTTTTATTGTTAATGCAACCAATATTTAAGCCAAGGCAATAGCTGAACAGATTGATATACTATCGTATGTTGTTTTTGATAGCTGACAGATATAGCTGAGGTGATGGAATACATAATCTTTTTCGTAAAATAGCACGTCGCTGACCCAAATATGCCCTTCATTCATTTCGTTTAAGTTCAAGGAAAGTAGTGAGCAAGAAATGTCCAGCAAGATCATGAAAAGCACAAGTGCAATCCTTCTTTTCCTTCTCTTTTTTCTCGTTTTCGTTCCTCTAGCGAGAGCTTCTGCCGAAGAGAATCCCGCGACAGCGATTCCTCAGATGGATCAAGAGATTTACGGTTTGCTGAACACATTGACTTTCTTTCAAGAGCTTGCCCTGCAAAAAGGCGACAAGAAGCTCGCGAAAAAAATCGAAAAACAATCAGCTGCCTTTTCACAGAAGAACCTCAAGCTGCATCAGACACCGATTGATTCCAACAGGCAAATCCGCCAAGAGAAAATTAACAAGTCTTTGCAAAAACAAGCAGCACACATTTACTCCCTGCAAAAACAACTGGAAGAACAAGTTGATAAATATTGGGAACAGTTGATCCCCGAACTTTCGCTGAAGCAAAAGCCGCAGGAACAGGAGCTTCAACCTCAGTTGGCAAGCAGAACCGCAACCGCTTTTGCTGCTGCTGCTCCTGTCTTGGATCCGTTTGAACCGAACGACGATGTAGACACAAGTTACCCTGTAACAAGTGGAAACTTTTACAATTCGAAGCTGTCTACAGCTAAAGATCTCGATATGTACCGTTTTGATTCAGGGGCGCAATCTGGCGAGCTTACGGTGACATTGCGCGTTCCCGAAGATAAAAACTTCGACCTGGCAGTCATGCAAGCGCCGAACAAAGTAGTGGGCATGAGTACGCGAGGAGGAGTTGGGGGAACGGAAAACGTCACTTTTCAGGTGCAACCGAATACGACCTATTATTTCTCTGTATTTAGCATGAGCCGCGATTTTAGTGAAACGACCTCCTATTTATTGTCATTCAGTAAGATTACGACTGTACTCAATCTGGCTCAACCTATTGATATCAGTCTTCCTACGGGGGAAACCCCTGGCTACCGCTTTACGGCTCCTGTAACTGGTACTTACCGTTTTTATACAAGTCCATACGGAGGATTTGGCGCCCCGTTTGATACGGTTTTGTCCGTGTTTCGTGACGAGCAGTTGCAGCAAGCCCTGAAGTTTAATGATGAGGCAGTCGATGGTTCTCTCTTTTCCGAAATTAAAGTGCCACTGGACGCAGGCGTGACCTATTTTGTTCTGGCTACTTCTTTTGATTCGACAAAAGGACTTCACGCCCGGTTGACAGCTGCTTTGGATGCCAGTGCCAGTGTCGTTTCCGCTGCGCTTCACGAGTCTTCTGCAAACGATGGGACGCTGACAGAAACGCAGACTGTCGTCTTAAAAAATGGCACCTTTACTTCCGATGCAGCCTCTTTTGTGACAGTACACAACGTCGCAACTGGTTTGCAGCCGCTTGTTACCCGTGTCAACAGCACGCAGTTAAGCATTCAATTTACGGGAAAAGCGGTTGAACACGAGCAGAAACACCGCGCAACGAATCTGTTTGTGACGATCCCGAAGGCAAAAATAGCTGGTGCAGATGCAGATGTCGTCACAGACACGTTTGCATTGGAATTTACAGACACAGACTCGTTCACAATCGCAGCACCACCCGATCTCGATCTTGCCAAAGGCTCCAAAAAAATCTACAAATTTACGGCGCCTTCCTCTGGAGATTTTGAACTCTCAACCACCTATTTTGGGGGAGTGGAAGGGAGCGGGCCAAGCAATACCAAGCTGGCAATCTATGAAGACTTCGGAGAGACCAGGCTGCTTGCCGCCAATGACGACGGGGATCACCCGCCATTTTCCAAAGCGATTGTATCCATGGAAAAAGGCCGGGATTACTATGTTGTCGTCTCTTCCGCTGACAACAATGCCGTTCACGCACGTTTGCTCGCCCGCTATACGGGGGTCGAATACGTGTATAACGCCAAAGGACAACTGACTCAAATCAGGCAAAATGGACAAGTCCTCTCCGAGTTTACGTATGACAGCAACGGAAATCTCAGCAAGAAAACGGACTATTAAGTGAAGAGGAGCATTGGCGCTATGAGAATCAGGTACGGGTGGTCAAAAATGATCATGATCTTGTTGGGGCTTTCTTTGCTGACCCCCAATCTGGCATTGGCGAAGACAGAGGCCGTTCAAGCCAATCCGGAAGCGGCACAACAAGATGAGAATCAGAAGGCGGCGACCAAAAAATGGCTTGCAGCCTATCAAAACGCAAAGCAGCAAGGCAACGCACCCAAACAGCAAAATCCGGACGAGCAACCGATTTTTTCGCAAGAACAAGTGACGAGTAAAGAGTGGGACTCGATCCGCCCCGAAGATGCTTGGAAGCTCTATCAATGGAAGGATAGAAGCGTGTTGCAGCTTGCAGCCTATTTTTATCCTCAATTCGATCGCTTTTTGTCGCATCACGAGCAAGTAGAGAAATATGGATGGTCGGATGATACCGTCAATCAAAAGTTGGACAAGCTGACAAAAGCACAAATGACGAAACTATCAACACTCCTTCCAGCAATCAAGACGTATCAGGAGCGTCGCAACGAACAAGCAGCCGTTCCGCAAGCCAGAGCTTTGGCTGCGCAAGCGACCACGCTTCCAGAAGACGCCATGTTCGAAACGGAAGGCTTGACCTACAAATACCAGCGCACCAATACCGACAATCCGGTGGATGAGCTGTACCGGACGGCAAACGTGCAGGAAGTGGAT